>JAQXRK010000213.1 GCA_029218485.1 bacterium
CCGAACGGCAGCGGCAAGAGCAACATTGCCGATGCCATTCGCTGGGTGCTCGGCGAGCAGAGCGCAAGGGCCCTGCGCGGCTCCAAGATGGAGGACGTCATTTTCAGCGGTACGCAGCAGCGCAAGGCGCAGGCTTACTGCGAGGTCACGCTCGTGTTCGACAATGCGGACGGCAGACTGCGCGTACCGTTTTCCGAGGTCGCTGTGACGCGCCGCGTCTATCGCAACGGCGACAGCGAGTATTGCCTGAACCGCAGCGCTTGCCGGCTGCGGGATATCGTTGACCTGTTCCGCGATACCGGCATTGGCAAGGACGGTTATTCCATCATCGGCCAGGGAAAGGTCGATGAGATACTCTCCAATAAATCGAACGAGCGGCGCGCCGCCCTCGAGGAAGCGGCCGGCGTTATGCGCTACCGCGTCCGAAAGGAGGAAGCGGTGCGAAAGCTGGAGCATACCGGAAAAAACCTGGAGCGCATCGAGGACATTCTCAAGGAACTGGGCGATCGTTTACAGCCGCTTGAGGAGCAGAGCGCGGCGGCCCGCACCTTTTTGAAGCTCAGGGATGAACTGCGCGATCTTGAGGTCAACCTGTTCCTCTACCAGTTTGATCGAAACCGAGAGCGCCTTCTTTCGATAGAGGAAACGCTGCGGCAGCTGTCGGAGGAAGAGGAGCATAACACAGCGCTATCCGATGCGTTGCAAACGCAATGCGCCGAGGCCGAACAGCAGATCGCAGAGATGGACGCTTCATTGGCAGAACAGCAGAACCGGTTGATGGCGCTGCTCTCCGGCGTGGAAGCGCATGTGGGAGAATGTAATCTTCTGGTCGAGCGGCGCGAGAATGCGCAGGCGGAGATACGCCGCTTGTGCGACGAGCGGGACAGCCTTTGCGCGCGAAAGCTGGAATTGTCCCGTACGCTCGATGCCATGGAGTCCAATCAGGCGGGCAGGGCTGCGATGGAGCAGTTGGAGCGCGATATCGCCGCGGCCAATGCCAGACTGGCCGAGCAGGATGCACCAGTTCAGCGGGCGGAAGAAGCGCTCGAAGCCATGAAAAATGAAATGATGGAGGCAATGAATCGTTTGGCGGACGCCAAAAGCGGTTTGTCGCGCTTCGATGCCATGGCGACGGCGCTCACAGAGCGCATGCAGAGCATTGCTCGGCAGAAACAGCAGCAGGGCGGGTCCGATGCGTCGCTTGATGCCGAATATGCAGAGGCGCAGGCCGAGCGGGAGGCGCTGGAAAAAGCGCGCGATGCGCTGCTGCAGCGCGTCAATGAAGCGCAGCAGAACCGGCTGGCGCTGGAGAAAAAGCACGCCTGCGCCGTTGCGGAGCAGCATGGTCTGGAGCAGGAAACCGGATCGGTGCGCTCGCGCCTGCGCGTCTTGAAGGAGATGGCAAAATCCCGCGAGGGATACTACGCGAGCATTAAGAACCTCATGCAGGATGCCGGGCGCGATCCGCAGCTCGCCGCGTCCATCGTCGGCGTTGTGGCGGAATTGATCAGGGTTCCCGAAAAGTATGAGACGGCGATCACCATGGCGCTCGGTTCGTCGCTGCAGAACATTGTCACGCCGACGGCGGAGGAAGCGAAATTCGTCATCGAGTATCTCCGCCGGAAGGACTATGGCCGCGCCACGCTTCTCCCGATCACGCTGCTGAGGACAAGCCCGGTCGGCGAGCGGGAGCGCGCATACCTCAGGTCGCCGGATTGCTTCGGCCTTGCGTCTGAGCTCGTCGACTGTGATGCGCAGATCCGACCGGTGGTGGAGCATTTGTTGGGGCACACGGCGATCGTGCGCGATCTGAGTGCCGGCATTGCGCTCAAAAAGCGCTCCGGCGGCGCATTCCACATTGCCACGCTCGAGGGAGATATCATCAGCACGGGCGGCTCCATGAGCGGCGGCAGCAAGCAAAAGCGGACGTTTTCCTTGCTTGGCCGCGAGCGCGAAATTCAGGAATTGGAAGCAGCCATCACGGAAAAGGAAAAGCGTTTGGACGAACGCACGGCGGAATGCGAATCGCTGCGAAAGCAGCTTCTGCTGGCCGATATGCAGACGGAGGCCTTCCGCTCGGAGCTTCATGAGAAGGAGCTCGCGCTTACCCGCCAGAACGAAAAGGTTGAGATTATCGCGCGCGATCTGGAAAAGAGCGCGGAGCAGGCAGACCGTCTGGAGACGGAGCTTGCGCAGCTTGCGGACAATCTCGCCGATATCGAGCGGGAACGGGAGCGGGCAACGGCATTGCAGCGCGATATCGAGTCCGGAAATGCCGCCTCACGCGAGGACGTACTGCGGTCGCAGAACGAGCTGGTCGCGTTGCGCGCCGCACGCGAGAGCATTTCGCAGGAGATTACGGAACAAAAGGTGCGCCTGATGGCGCTGCAGAAGGAACAGGACGCGGTGACGGCGGAGCAGAAGCGTCTGACGGCGGAGCGTGAGACGGCGCAGGCGGCGATCGGCCAGCGGGACGCTGCGCTGGAACAGAGCCGCTCGCAGCTTGCCGCGGTGGAATCGCGGCTGGCTGAGATGCAAAAAAGCGTCGAAGCGGAACAGCAGCGGGCCGGGGCCCAGAAGGAAACGCAGAAGCAGCTCGAGGAGGAGCGCGCCAGACGGACGGAGTCGCTGGCACAGCTGCGTTCGCAGCGGGAAACGGCGTTGCAGTCGCTTCGGGATCTGAGCGAGCGCAAGCATCGCCAGGAAATGCAGAAGAGCCGAATGGAGATGGAAACCGCAGCCATGCAGGACCGCATCTGGGAGGAGTATGAGCTGACCTATGAGAATGCGGCGCCGCTCCGCCGCGAGATTGCGGTTGGCGCAGCCACTGCGCGCATCGGCGCCATCAAGAACGAAATCCGCGATATGGGCGATATCAATCTGAGCGCCATCGAGGATTATCGCGCTGTGTCCGAGCGATATGCATCCATGACCAGCCAGTGCAACGATTTGAAACAGGCCAGAGCCGATTTGGAGAAGCTGATTGCGGAGCTGACGGAAACGATGCAGACGGAGTTTTTGCAGCAGTTCCATCGGATTCAGGAGAATTTCGGAGAGGTGTTTGCGGAGCTGTTCGGCGGCGGCCATGCGGAACTGCGGCTCTCGGATAAAAACGATGTTCTCGGGTGCGATATCGACATCATTGCGCAGCCGCCCGGAAAGAAGCTGCAGCTTTTGTCGCTGCTCTCCGGAGGGGAGCGCGCGCTCACGGCCATTGCGCTGCTGTTCGCCATGCTGCGTCTGAAGGCGCCGGCATTCTGCGTGCTCGATGAGATCGAGTCCTCTCTGGACGAAGTTAATGTTTCGCGCTTTGCGCAATACTTGAAGGCCTATTCGGACCAAACGCAGTTCATCATCATCACCCACAGGAAGGGCAGCATGGAGGTTTGCGACTCGCTGTATGGCGTTTCCATGGAGGAGCGCGGCGTCAGCAAGGTCGTTTCCGCAAGATTTGGAGAGGCGGTTTGAAGAATGGAACAGAAAAAGAGCTTTTTTGAAAAGCTGCGCTCGGGGCTGAGCAAGACGCGGAGCACCGTGTTTTCGGGTCTGTTCGGAGATGCGGAGCGCGTGAACGAGGCGTTCTTTGAGGAGCTGGAGGAGGGCATGATCCTCGCCGACATGGGCATGGAGACGGCGGAGATGCTGCTTGAGCGGCTTCGCGATGTTGTGAAAGCGGAGAAGATCACCACACGTACCGCAGCGCGCGATGCGCTCATCCGTCTCGTTGCCGATGCGGTTCGCCCGGAAAAGCCTTTGGTTGCCGATCAGGGCCCGGCCGTGCTGCTTATCGTCGGTGTCAACGGCGTGGGCAAGACGACCTCCATCGGCAAGATTGCGCATTGCTACAAGGAGCAGGGCAGAAAACCGATGCTTGCCGCCGGCGATACGTTTCGCGCTGCGGCCGCGGAGCAGCTGGGTGAATGGGCGCGCCGCGCGGATGTGCCGATGGTACGCCATGCCGAGGGCGCCGATCCGTCCGCCGTTGTGTTTGACGCCATCGCTTCCTACCGCGCCAAGGGCTGCGATCTGCTCATCTGCGATACGGCGGGGCGGCTACACAACAAGGCGAACCTGATGAACGAGCTGTCCAAGATGCGCCGGGTCATCGGCAGGGAGCTGCCGGATGTGCCGTGCGAAACGCTGCTCGTGCTGGATGCGACGACCGGCCAGAACGCGGTTGCGCAGGCGGAAGCGTTTGCGAATGTAGCGGGTCTCTCCGGCGTGATTCTGACCAAGCTGGATGGAACGGCCAAGGGCGGCGTGGTGGTTGCGGTTGCGTCCTCGCTGGGTATCCCGGTGCGCTTCATCGGCGTTGGCGAGCAGATAGATGATCTGCGCCCGTTCGATGCCGATGCGTTTGCCGCTGCGCTGTTTTAAGGTGGATAGGTGAAGAAAGCCTGCCAAAGACAGCCGGTGCGGCAAGAACACAGCAGGGAGAGCGGCGCCCGTTAAAAACAAGGGGCGGGTGTCCGCAAACCGCCGCTGCGCGCTGCTGCGGCTTTCTCAATCAAGATTTGGAAGGTTTGCCGGTTTGATCGCCGTTGGACCTTCTTTTTGCAGAGGGATTTTTGAATATGGAAAATACGGAAAAGCAGAATCGGCGTATCCTGTGTCTGCGCGATCACCCGGAGTGGTGTGAACGGGCGGCCGTCTGGTTTCATGAAAAATGGGGCATTCCGTTGGAAACCTATCGGGAGA
>JAQXRK010000214.1 GCA_029218485.1 bacterium
CCGGCACGCTCCCGCCGCCGGTCACCGCCGACGCGCCGAGGTCGTCCCACCCGGAGAGAACCTCCACATCGCCGTCCGATATGGAAACATGGATGCAGCCGGCCTGCGCGACCAGCAAAACCAGCGCCAGCAACAGCGCCGCCGTCCTTTTCATACCTGTTGTTCTCCTTCCGTTCCAATCACCAGTTCCCGGTAGCCCGTCGACGCGTCAAACGCGCCCGAAAAGCGCACGCCGGGCAGCTCCAGCAGCACGATCTCGGCCGTCGTATTGACGATGCACCCATCCAGCAGGTGCCCGCCGATCACGGAGAGATCCTCCCGCGCGAGCGAAATGTGCAGGTGCAGCCGCTCTGCCGAAACCGTGCCCGTGAGCGAAACGATCTCCAGCCGCTCCTCGAGCGTATGCGCCGCAGCGCCGGAGGCATCGCGCACCGCGGCGCGCGTGAGGCAGCCAACCGCGGAGGCAACAACGGCCGCCCCAATGCCGTTCTGTTCGGCATAGCGCCGTATCTCGCGTTTGAGATCCGCGCCCCTCTCGAGGCGGAAGCAATGCGTCTTCAAGCCCATTCCCCTTTTCCTGCCGAAAGTCTACCACTTTTTTCGATTGCTGGCAATCGGGCGTTGACTTTTTTTGCCCATCCGTTAGAATAGTAGGTATGAAAAGACTGATCTGTACCATCATCATACTCGCACTGCTGCTCCCGCTCGGGTGCAGTGCAAACGGTGCGAAGTCACAATCGGAGGAAACGCCAGCCATGCAGGAACAAAAGAACCCCGTCGCCACCATTGAGATGGAGAACGGCGGCATCATCAAGATCGAGCTGTACCCCAACCTTGCGGAGAATACCGTGAAAAACTTTATCTCCCTGGCCAATTCCGGCTTCTACGACGGCGTGATCTTCCACCGCGTCATCGAGGGCTTCATGATCCAGGGCGGCGACCCGACCGGCACCGGCACCGGCGGCCCGGGCTACCGCATCAAGGGCGAGTTCTCCAACAACAACCATGAGAACAACCTGTCCCACACGCGCGGCGTGATCTCCATGGCGCGTCAGGGCAACCCCTATTTCCCCGCCGCCGCCTATAACACGGCCGGTAGCCAGTTCTTCATCATGCACGCCGACAGCGATTTTCTCGACAAGGATTACGCAGCGTTCGGCGAGGTCATCGAGGGCATGGACGTGGTGGACGCCATCGCCACGACCGATACCGACCGCAACGACAAGCCGCTCACGGAGCAGCGCATGAAGACCGTACGCGTCGAGACGTTCGGCGTGGACTACGGCGAGCCGGAGAAGATCGTGGAATAACCGGCGCCCGGATTTTGCTTCGTGCGGGCTGTGCGCATCCATTTAGGATGCCGGAGCGACTGCGCGGTGCGCGGACGATACAAGCGATCATAACAGCCATGAAACCGGGGCACGGATGGATCTCCGTGCCCCCGTTCGGCGGGCGCCCCCGGGCGTCCGTTTTTTGTACATCCTGCCCGGCGGCAAATGCCTCCGCGGATCAATAGTACTTCGGCCTGCGGAATTTCGTCCAGCCGCCGCGGCCGCGCATCCGGCGGCCGACAAAGTCGTAGCCGCGCCGGTTGTCGAGCTTGGAGAGCTGGCAGCCGTACAGCTTTCCCATCCACTCGACCACATAGCCGCCGCCCACGTACAGCCCGATGTGTCCGTCGCGCCCGACCCAGTCGCCCGGCCGCAGGTCGTCCCTGCCGATGGCCGCGCTGTGGCCGTTTGCGCACAGGCTGTTGGCCGTCGCGTCGAAGCCGGGCGCGGTGAACCGAAAGTGCCGCAGCAGCCCGACGATCCCGCCCGAGCAGTCCGCGCCGGTGATCCCGGGCCGCTGTTCCACGGCACGAAGCATCATGTCCCTGCTGCCGCCGGAATAATACTCCGGCTGCCGCTTTGCGCCCGCCTCAATGCGCGCGCGCGTGATCGTGTTGATGCCGAGGTCCGTGTTGTACAGGTTGCCGCCGCGAATGTACAGGCTGTGGGGATACGCCGCGGGCACCTCCGGGTCGTACGCAAAGGCCAGCGCGCGCCGCACCAGCGCCTGCCGCTCGCCGGAAACGCCGCGGAGCGCCGCCCCGATGGCGGCCGCCGCCGCAGGCCCGATGTTCTCCGGCAGATCGGGCGCGCCTTCGCCCGGCTCCGGTTTCTCCCCCGCCTGCTCCCCGTCAAGCGCCGCCCGGTCGCGCTCGATGGCGGCCCAGGTCTTTCGGCCGATCACGCCGTCCACGGCGAGCGGCCTCCCCTCGGTATCCCGGTGCGTGCGCTGGTACGCGCGCACGGCCGCGAGCGTATCGTCCCCGAACAGCGAGTGCGTGGATTTTTGCAGGTATCCGAGCGCGACCAGCGCATCCTTCATGTGCTTCACATCCGCGCCGGTCGCCATATGTCTGAGATTCTTTGTAAACGTCATCATACGCAGTCTTCCCCTCTCCGTTTCCTTTCGCCCATAGCCGCCACCCGAATCGAGTATAGGCGAAATC
>JAQXRK010000215.1 GCA_029218485.1 bacterium
CTGCAGGACCGAATCGGGCGTGACGCCCTCGCCCCGAATGCGCAGCCGCTCCGTGGCGAGGTTGACCGTGGCGCTCTCCACGCCCGGGAGTTTTCGCACAACGCGCTCCACCGCCGCGCTGCAGGCGGCGCAGCTCATGCCGGTAATTTTGTATTCAGATATGCTTGCTGCGGGAATACTCAAAGAAAATCTCCTTTCCGAAGGTTTGATGAACCTTGATAGAAGTATACCACCGAAAGCGCCGTTTCGTCACGACCGAAACAGCTTTCCGCATGTTCACATTTTTGTTGCATTTGACGATTGACTTAAAAATACGAGATGGGTATAATATGCAATGTGGTTAGCACTCAACACGATCGAGTGCTAACAATCCCGAAAAGATTTTTAATGTATCATGATAGGAGGTCTTGTTCATGAAACTCAAACCGTTGGCAGACCGCGTGGTCATTCAGAGCCTGGAAACCGAAGAGGTCACCAAGGGCGGTATCATCCTGCCCGGCAGCGCCAAAGAGAAGCCGCAGATGGCTGAGGTCATCGCGGTCGGCCCTGGCGGCGTCGTCGATGGGAAGGATGTCACCATGTATGTGAACGTCGGCGATAAGGTCATCTATTCCAAGTATGCCGGCACCGAAGTGAAGCTGGACGACAAGGAATACATCGTCGTGCGCCAGAACGACATTCTGGCAATCGTGGAGTAAGCGAGAGCGTTAGGAGGAAACACATATGGCTAAGCAGTTGAAATATGGCGAAGATGCAAGAAGAGCACTGGAAGCGGGTCTCGACCAGCTCGCCAATACCGTCAAAATCACCCTCGGACCCAAGGGCCGTAACGTGGTTCTCGACAAGAAATACGGCGCACCGCTGATCACCAACGACGGCGTGACCATCGCCAAGGAGATCGAGCTGGAGGATCCGTTCGAGAACATGGGCGCCCAGCTGGTTAAGGAAGTCGCCACCAAGACGAACGACGTCGCCGGCGACGGCACCACGACCGCGACCCTGCTTGCGCAGGCGATCGTCCGTGAAGGCATGAAGAACGTTGCAGCCGGCGCCAATCCGATGGTGCTGCGCCGCGGCATCGAAGCAGCCGTTGAAGAGGCGGTTGCGGGCCTGAAGGATATTTCCAAGCCCGTCAGCGGCAAGAACGCGATCGCGCAGGTCGCGGCCATCTCCGCGGGCGACGAGAGAATCGGCCATCTGATCTCCGACGCTATGGAAAAGGTCGGCAACGACGGCGTCATCACCGTCGAGGAGAGCAAGACCATGAAGACCGAGCTCAACGTGGTCGAGGGCATGCAGTTCGATCGCGGCTATGCATCCGCATACATGGCGACCGATATGGATAAGATGGAAGCCGTGCTCGACGATCCGGTCATCCTGATCACCGACAAGAAGATCAGCAACATTCAGGAGATCGTGCCGCTTCTTGAGCAGGTCATCAAGATGGGCAAAAAGCTCCTCATCATCGCCGAGGACGTGGAGGGCGAAGCTCTGGCGACGCTGGTCGTCAACAAGCTGCGCGGCTCGTTCGTCAGCGTTGCGGTCAAGGCGCCCGGCTTTGGCGATCGCAGAAAGGCCATGCTGCAGGATATCGCAATCCTGACCGGCGGCCAGGTCATCTCCGAGGAGCTCGGCCTTGAGCTCAAGGATGCCACGATCGACATGCTCGGCCGTGCGCGTCAGGTCAAGGTTGACAAGGAGAACACCGTCATCGTCGAGGGCGCTGGCGACAGCAAGGAGATCGCGGCGCGCATCGCTTCGATCCGCAAGCAGATCGAGGACACCACCTCGGATTACGATCGTGAAAAGCTGCAGGAGCGGCTGGCCAAGCTGGCCGGCGGCGTGGCCGTCATCGCAGTCGGCGCGGCAACCGAGATCGAGATGAAGGAAATGAAGCTCCGCATCGAGGACGCGCTCAACGCGACCCGCGCGGCAGTGGAAGAGGGCATCGTCCCCGGCGGCGGCGTGGCGCTGGTCAACGTGATCGGTCGCGTCAAGGCGCTGGAAGAGAAGGCAACCGGCGATCGGAAGACCGGTATGCAGATCGTCCTGCGCGCACTGGAGGAGCCCGTCCGTCAGATCGCGGCGAACGCTGGCGTCGAGGGATCCGTTGTGGTCGAGACGCTCAAGCGCGAGAACAAGCCCGGCTTCGGCTATGATGCGGCAACCGATACCTATGGCTTCATGGAGGAGAAGGGCATCGTCGACCCGACCAAGGTCACCAGAAGCGCGCTGCAGAATGCGGCCTCCGTTGCGGCCATGGTGCTGACGACCGAGAGCCTCGTCGCGGACATCCCGGCGCCTCCGGCACCGGCGCCCGCAGCACCCGATATGGGCGGCGGCATGTATTAAGGCAAAAGATCCAAGACGAACGGATGGGGCATTTTCAAAATGCCCCATCTTTTTTTTGCAAAAATGCGAGCTTGAAGTCCGCGCTTTGATGCCGTGCCTGCATGAAATGCGCGCAATTGTGCGGAATTGCCGGAGAAACTATTGTCAAGCGACCGATCCTTTGCTATGATGTATTCTGAGGAGTTTTGAGGGATTACCATGATCAATTTCAGCATCCGGCAGCTGGAGGTTTTCATCACGGTTGTCGAACGGAATAGTTTTTCCAAAGCGGCGGATGCGCTGTCGATGGCGCAGTCGACGATCAGCGGGCATATCAAGGGGCTTGAGGACGCGCTTTCCGTCGTGCTGTTCGTGCGCGACGCCAAAAAGCAGATTCAGCTGACCGATCGCGGCCGGGAGATCTACGAACTGGCAAAGCCCATCGTTGAGCAGTGCCGCATCATCAGCGACGATGCGGCGGGCAAGCTGGCCGATCAGGAACTCTCCATTGCCGCTTCGACGGATTCGTTTGAATATCTGCTGCCGGCCGTTATGGCGGACTATATGAAGTCGCATGAGTCGTGCCACTATCTGCTCATCAATGGCGACAGCGCCTTTGTGCACGAGCAGATCATCCGAAAGACAGCGCGGCTTGGCTTTGTCGGCACGGCGCTGGACAAGAAGAACCTGAAGTACCGGCATGTCTGCCGCGACAAGCTGGTCATGATTACGCCGAACAACGAGCGGTATCGCGCTTTTTTGCGGGACGGTGCCTATGGCAGCGACTTGATCACGGAGCCGATGATCGTGCGCGGCGAGAGCTCCGGCACAAAGAAGGAGTTTGACAAATACCTGCGCACGCTCGGCAAGAGCGATCACGATCTGCACATCGTGGCGCGCATGAATCAGGCCGATGCGGTCAAAAGCTCCGTTGCGAACGGGCTGGGCGTTGCGGTCATCTCCGAGATGGCGGCGCAGAAGTATGCCAGCAATGGCGAACTGCTGGTGTTCGACCTCGATGCGGACGGCGCCTACCGCAGCATCTATCTGGTGCACCGCAAGGATCTCGTGTTCAGCAAGGGCGAGCGGGATTTTATGAACTTTGCAATCAACCATATCCGGCACCTGCGGACGGTCTGACCGACCGAAAAGCAAGGGCGCGCAGAGCCGCAATTTCAGCAAAAACAGCAGCATCCACCGGCATGGCCGGTGGATGCTTATTTTGTCCGGAAAACAGTGCGCTCTCAGGAGTGGAAGAATGGGCCGGCGCAGCGCCGAGCCGGTAAGCGGGGCGTTGGAATGGGCCCCGCACCGCCCCTTGCGTCCATCGCGCCCTTTGACGGATGGAGTCCCGGCATTTCTGCCTGCGGAAGCGCTCGTTTTATAAGCGGATCAGCTTAGCTCGAACATTCCCATGTAGAGCTGGTAGTATTTTCCCTTCTGCGTGAGAAGATCGTCGTGGTCGCCGCGCTCCACAATCTGTCCATGCTCAAGCACCATGATCGCATCGGAGTTGCGGACGGTGGAGAGCCGGTGCGCGATCACGAACACCGTGCGCCCGGCCATCAGCCGGTCCATACCCTTTTCGATCAGCCGCTCGGTGCGCGTATCGATGGAGCTGGTCGCCTCATCGAGGATGAGCACCGGTGCGTTGGCGACCGCTGCCCGGGCGATTGCGAGGAGCTGGCGCTGCCCCTGCGAGAGGTTGACGCCGTCCGCGGTGAGCACCGTATCGTAGCCCTGCGGCAGGTGGGTGATGAAGTGGTGGGCGTTCGCCAGCTTTGCGGCGTTTTCCACCTGTTCATCCGTCGCGTGCAGGTTGCCATAGCGGATGTTTTCCCGCACCGTGCCGGTGAAGAGGTGCGTGTCCTGCAGCACCATGGACAGCGAGCGGCGCAGATCGGCTTTGCGAATCTTTTTCACATCGATGCCGTCATAGGTGATCGCGCCCTGCTGCACATCGTAAAAGCGGTTGATGAGGTTTGTGATCGTGGTCTTGCCGGCGCCGGTGGAGCCGACAAACGCGATCTTCTGGCCCGGCGTTGCATAGAGCGATACATCGTGCAGCACGTCATGCCCCTCCTCGTAAGCGAAGGTCACATGCTCAAAGCGCACATCGCCGCGCAATTCGACGAGCCGGTAGCCGCCCTCCGCCTCCGCATCCGGGCACTTCCATGCCCATCGGCCGGTGTAATGGTCGGTTTCCCGCAGCGTGCCGTCGGCGTCCTGCTCTGCGAACACCATGGTCACATCGCCGTCATCTACCTCCGGCTCGCTGTCGATGAGCTCAAAGATTCGCTCCGCACCGGCAAGCGCGTTGAGGATGCTGGTGAACTGCTGCGAGATCTGCGTCAGCGGGTTTGTGAACTGGCGCGTGTACTGCAGGAAGGCGGCGATGGTACCGATATCGAGTATGCCCGCAATCGCAAGGCCGGCGCCGGCTGCCGCCGAAACGGCATACAGCACGTAGCTGAGGTTACCCATGATCGGCATGAGGATCATCGAGAAGGTCATTGCCGCGGTCGAATCCCGGCGCAGCCCCTCGGCCAGCACCGTAAAGTCCGCCTGCACGCGCTCCTCGTGGCAGAACACCTTCACCTCGCGCTGTCCCTCGATCAACTCTTCGATGTAGCCGTTGGCGGCCGCGAGCGCAGCCTGGCGGCGCGAAAAGAAATGGGCGGAGCGCTTGCCGATGAACTTGACGATAAACAGCATCAGCACAAACATCACCATGACGATCAGCGTCAGCAGCGGCGAGAGCACGAGCATCATGGTAAGCACGCCCACTACGGAGATCGAGCAGACGATGAGCTGCGGCAGCCCCTGGCTCAGCATCTCGCGCATGGCGTCGGTATCGTTGGTAAACCGGCTCATGATTTCGCCGTGCGTGCGGGAGTCGAAATACCGGAGCGGCAGGGATTGCAGCTTTTCAAACATCTCGCAGCGCACGGTTTCCAGAATGCCCGTGGAGATGTTCAGCAGCAGCCGGTTGCCAACATAGGTGCCGAGCGCGCCGAGCGCATAGATGACAGCAAGTGCCGCGACCGTGCCGAGCACCGGCATCATGGAACTGCCGCCGCTTGTAAACAGATCGACAATCTGGTTGAACAGCGGTTTGAGCAGGTACGTGCCGATGACCCCCGCGCTGGAGGATACGACCAGGCTGATGAGGATGATCACCAGCATGCCGCGATAGCGGTTCAGGTAGCGCATCAGGCGGGCAAAGGTCCGCTTTGTGTTCTTGGGCTTTGCAAAGCCGCGCTTGTTTGGACCCGGCATATCAGGCCACCCCCTTCTGCTGCGAGTAATAGACCTCCTGATAGATCTGGTTGCCGGCGAGTAGCTCTTCGTGCGTGCCGACAGCATCGATCTTGCCCTCGTTCATCACGATGATCGTATCCGCATCCATGATGGAGGTGATGCGCTGAGCGATGATGAGCTTCGTGGTATCGGGAAGCTGCGTGCGGAATGCGTGGCGGATCGCCGCATCGGTGGCGGTGTCCACGGCGGAGGTCGAGTCGTCAAGACTCAGGATCTTGGGCGACTTGAGCAGCGCACGCGCAATGCAGAGCCGCTGCTTCTGCCCACCGGAAACGTTCACGCCGCCCTGACCGAGCACGGTATCATAACCATTGGGGAATCCCATGATGAAATCATGGGCGGCGGCGGCGCGGCAGGCCGCCTCGATCTGCTCATCCGTGGCGTCCGGGTTGCCCCAGCGAAGGTTGTCGCGGATGGTGCCGGAGAAGAGCACGTTCTTTTGCAGCACCATGCCGATGGCGCCGCGCAGCGATTTGATGCGGTATTCCCGCACGTCATGCCCGCCGACGAGAACGGAGCCGTGCAGCACATCGTACAGCCGCGGGATCAGTTGTACCAGCGTGGTCTTGGAGGAGCCGGAGCTGCCGATGATGCCGACGACCTCTCCGGAACGGATGGAGAGATTGATGTCCTCGAGCGTCAGGTTGTTCGGATCATCCGAATAGGAGAAATCGACATGCCGGAATTCAATGCTCCCGTCCGCCGGGACCAGGTCCGGTTCGGCCGGCCCATCGGTGATGGCGGGGACCTCATCGAGCACCTCGCAGATGCGCTTTGCGGAGGCGGAGGAGAGCACAAAGTTCACAAAGGCCATGGTAATCATCATCAGCGACATGAGGATCTGGGAGATGTAGGTGATAAAGCTCATCAGATCTCCTGCGGCCAGACGCCCGTCGATCACATGGCCACCGCCGAGCCAGATCACGGCGATGATGCAGGCGTACATGGTGAGCTGCATCAGCGGGGAGCTGACGATCAGCAGCTTTTCCGCTTTCTTCTGCGCTTCCCGCACCGCCGCAGCGCTGTCCTCAAATTTGTCAATCTCGTACTTTTCGCGGACAAACGCCTTGACCACGCGAATGGCGATCAGGTTCTCCTGCGCCTGCGCGTTCATGCCGTCGTACTTTTTGAGCATGTTGTTGAAGCGCGGATAGGCCATTCTGGAGATGATGGCCATCGCGATGCCGAGAAACGGGATGGCGGCGAACATGACCATCGAGAGCGAGTTGCTGATGCGGAAGGCCATCAGCGTCGCCAAAATGAGCATGAGCGGCGAGCGCGCCATCAACCGGATCATCATCTGGTAGGATTGCTGTACGTTCGTGATGTCGTTTGTGAGGCGCGTGACCAGAGAGGCGGTGGAGAATTTATCCGTGTTCTTCGCGGAGAATGCCTCCACGCGCTCAAACAGCGCCAGCCGCAGGTTCTTGGCCGCGCCGTTGCTCGCAAGGACGGCAAATCTTGCGCCCAGCGAACCAAACAGCAGCGCGCCGAGCGCCATGAGCACCATCAATCCGCCCGTGCGCAGCACGTAGGGCAGATCCTGATTCGGTATACCAATGTTGATAATGTCGGCCATGAGCAGCGGAATAAACACCTCCAGCACGACCTCGCATACCACCGTCAGCGGGGTAAGAATCGAGGGCAAGATGTAGCCGCGCACATAGCGGAGCAGTTTTTTGATCATGCATCCGTCTCCTTCCATGGGGGTAGATAGTCCAGCTTTTCGTAATTCAGATTGGCGACCATGCGCTCAAGCAGATTGGAAAGCGTTTTTCTGTCATCGTCCGACAGGCCCGCAAGCGTCTCCGCGTCGAGCTGATCGAACTCCTGCCGGTACGCTTTTGCCACGGCGGCGCCGCTCTCGGTTGCATACAGCCGGTTGCAGCGCAGGTTGTTTTCATCCACCCGCTTCTCGATCAGACCAGCCCGCTGGAGCCGCTTTGTGGATTGCGCGATGGAGGCCGGCGTGACGGCCAACCGCTCCGCCAACTGAATCTGCGTGCTGCCGGGACAGTCGATCAGACATTCCAAGATCGGAAGCTGGCCGTCGTACAGGCCGCTGCCGGCCGTTCGCTCCCGGAGCCTGCGGCAGCGCAGCAGGTTGAGCAGCATCATCCTTGCGATGATTTCACGATCCTTCAAGCATCGTCCCTCCCTTCAAAAAAAGATAACCGCTTAATAATTAAACGGTAACCATTGTAACAGTGCTGCTGCAGCATGTCAATGTGGGAATTGTGAAAAGCCTGTGAACGTGGTAGAATATTGAATATGAAGAAAACGATCAACGGAAATACCGGCGGCGTGCGCGAAGTGCTGCTGCGGGAAATGGAAACGATTTACGAATTGCAGCAGGGACAGGATGTGTTTCTGTCCGCGGAACTGTGCGATGCGCTCGCCCACTACACGGGGCTGATCGGCAGGGAGATCCTGGTATATATCAGCCGTAGCGGCAGCATCGAGGAGGTGCGCATCGGCGACGACCATACCGTCGCCATGCCGGAGCTGCGCCTTGTGCGCAATATCGACCGCCTGTGCGGTGTTCGCTGCATTCACACGCACCCGAACGGAAGCGGCATGCTTTCGGATGTGGACATGGGCTCCCTCGGAGCGCTGCGCCTCGATGCCATGGCCGCAATCGGCGTCACGGAGGACGGCCGTCCAACGAGCGTCTATGCCGCCTATCTCGGCCAGATGCAGGGCGACCGGCGGCAGACGGTGCTCTACGGCCCGATGCGCGCGCATCATTTGCCGCAAAAGCAACTCATAGATGCGATCTATGAGGCTGACGCGCATTTCCAGACCGGGGCCTATGATGTAACGGCTGCGCGCCCGGACCGGGCGATCCTCGTCGGCATCGAGAACAACGAGGGCTATGATACGCTCGACGAGCTGGAGGCGCTGGCGCAGACCGCCGGCGTGCAGGTGGTCGGCCGGGAGCTGCAGCGGCGGCGCTCCATCGACAACGCAACGTATATCGGCACCGGGAAAGCGGATGAACTCTCCCTTGCCGTCAGCGCGCTGGAGGCCGATATCGTGATCTTCGACGATGAGCTGTCGGCCATCCAGATGCGGAATTTGGAGGAAAAGCTCGGCGT
Source organism: bacterium (assembly GCA_029218485.1). Classification (GTDB taxonomy): domain Bacteria; phylum Bacillota; class Clostridia; order Christensenellales; family CAG-138; genus Aphodomorpha. The sequence goes on from JAQXRK010000215.1 coordinate 8,751, forward strand.
GCCGATCATCGACCGCACAATGCTCATCCTCGATATCTTTGCCGTGCGCGCGCAGTCGCGCGAGGGCAAGCTGCAGGTGGAGCTGGCGCAGCTCCAGTATCGCCTGCCGCGGCTGCTGGGCATGGGCCGGGTGCTGTCACGGCAGGGCGCCTCCGGCGTGGGCATGCGCGGCCCCGGCGAAAAGAAGCTGGAGATCGATCGCCGCCGCATCCGCCGCCGCGTGTTTGAACTGGAGCAGGAATTGCAGGAGATTGAAAAGCAGCGGGGCCTGCGGCGCGAGCGGCGCGCAAAGAATGCCGTGCCAACCGTTGCGCTCGTCGGCTATACCAATGCCGGAAAGTCCACGCTGCTCAACCGCCTCTCCGAGAGCAGCGTTCTGGCGGAGGACAAGCTGTTTGCCACGCTTGACCCCGTTGTGCGGCAGATTCCGCTGCCGTCCGGCGGCGAGTGCCTGCTCTCCGATACGGTCGGCTTTATCAACAAGCTGCCGCACGATCTGGTGCGTGCGTTTCGCTCCACGCTCGAGGAGGTTCGGGAGGCGTCGCTGATTCTTCATGTCATCGATGCGACCAGCCCGTATTATGATGTACAGATGCGCGTGGTCGAGGAGGTCATCGCGAGTCTCGGCGCGTCGGATACGCCCCGCATCAACGTTTATA
>JAQXRK010000216.1 GCA_029218485.1 bacterium
CCGTCCGGCGGTGCGGCGATCTGCTCCCCCTCCCACGCGGGAAACGACAGCACATCCGTCACGCGGTCAATGTTCCGGTACTCACGGTTCAGCCGCCGGATCTCCTGCTCGGATGTCAGGAGCACGCCGACGCTGCCGGTATTGTTCCTGTGCGCAAGGGCGGTTTGGATCGCCCGCTCAACCAGTGCGCAGGTCGCTTCGTCGGCCTGCACCGCTTCGTCGATCACCAGATCGATCATACTGTTTCTTCCTCCTCATCGCCCGGATAGCGGACGCGGTCGTGCAGGATGCCGGTAAAGGTCGTCAAAAAGCTCTTCTCAATCCGCGCAATCTCCTGCATCGTGATAGGGCAATCCGAAAACTGGCCGTCGTCCAGCTTGCCATGGATCACCTTATGCACCATATCGGCGACCTGCTCCGGCGTCGCATCGCCGAGGGAGCGCACCGCCGCTTCGCAGCTGTCGGAGAGCATGACGATGGCGCTCTCCCGCGTCGACGGGCGCGGCCCCGGATAGCGGAACGCCGCTTCCGGCACGGGCACATCGCCCGCGCGCTTCCTGGCTTTGAAATAGAAATAGGCGACCATCGTTGTGCCATGATGCTCCGCGGCAATCGCGCGCACGGCAGCGGGAATGCGGTACTTTTGCAGCAGCGGTTCCGCATCGCGCTGATGCTGGATGATCATCGCGACGCTCTCCTCCGGCGCCAGCGTATCGTGAATGTTGCCGTCCGTCTGGTTCTCGGAAAAACAGGACGGCCGCCGCAGCTTGCCCACATCATGGTACATCGCACCGGCGCGCGCGAGCATCGCATTGGCGCCGATCGCCTCCGCAGCGGCTTCCGCGAGCGAGGCGGCCATCATGGAATGGTGAAATGTGCCCGGCGCAACCGTCATCATCTTGCGCAAAAGCGGATGGTTGCCGTTGAGCAGCTCGTGCAGCCGCGCCGACGTCACCACATCGAACAGGTTCTCCCAGACGGACAGCATGCCCACACAGAATACCGACAGGACCACCGGCGGCAAAAGCGTCAGGCCGGCGAGGATCAACGTGTTCTGGAGCGACTCGCCGAGCATGGCGCAGCCCGATAGGATGACCAGGGTTCCAACGCCGCCGGCCGCGCCGCCGGCCGCGATCAGCGAGCCGCGCCGGTCATGCAGCAAAGCGACATGGATGGCCGCCTGCCCGCCCAGCAGCGATGCGGCGGTGCACAGGAAGGAAGCGCTGCCGAGCATCCCATCCCCGCTTCTGCCCGCCATCATGCCAAAGGCGAGCGCGAGCAGCACATTGACCGCCTGCGCCGTCCGCCGCGAAAGCAGCACCGAGCAGAGGAGCACGGCAAAGATCGCCGGCGTGATGCGCGGGTCGAGCAAAAATGCGATCCATTCGAGCAGCACCGTGATGCCGATGATCATCAGGAGCATGAGCATCTGCTTTCTGGAGGAGAGCAGCTCCGGCTGCTGCGTGAGCAGGTACCAGCCAAAGAGCGCATAGACCACGAACAGAAAGCCGATGATGCCCAGCGCGAACACGCGGTTATCGTTGACGCCGCGCACAAGCCCGAGCGTCGAGAGGATGGCAAACTGATTGGAGGTGAGCGTATCGCCCTTGTTTGCGATCACGGCGCCGCGCGCGAGCATGACGGGTTCGATCGCCGCGGCAGCCTCCTCGCGGGCGCGCGCCGTCGCGGTCGTGTCCTCCACCAGCGTCGGCTGAAAACAGGCATCATAGAACAGCTCGCCAAGCTCCTTCAGGCGCGTAGGGAGCGTGGTAATCTGCAATTCGCGGGAAACCGTCGACCGCAGGCCATCCAGCTCCGCTTCCGAAATGCCCGAGGGCAGCTGAACGGAGAGCTTTGCAAGCACGATCTCCCGAAGCCGCAGCAGCTCATCGTCCGTGACCGAAAGGAGCGCGTAGCCGAGCGCCGCGTCGGTCACGGGTACGGGAAGCCGCGAAAGCCGGGACAGCAGCTCGTCCTGCGTGATCACGACCTGCCACGACCGGTCGTCGGTCAGCGGCGTGCCGTCCGGTGCGGTAGGCGCGGTCTCCTCGCGCAGCGTTCTGGCCTGAGCCCGGAAGTCGGAAATGGCCTGAAAGCCATCCTCCGCCCGCTGAATCAGCGAATTGGCAAGGTTCTTGTCCAGCGAGAACACGGTGGTGACGCCGCTGCGGGCCGATTGCCGCAGCAGCTCCGTTGCCCCGGTATCCTCCACAGCGCGCGGCGCGCAGATAGTCTCCGGCACAACCGCGCCGACGGCCAGATCATAGCGCTTCTGCACAAGCGACAGCAGCGCTACCAGCACGTTCAGCCCAAACAGCCCCGCAAGCATCAAAAGCCCCAGCAAGCGGCTGTGGCCACGGAACCTTCGGGTCTTTCTTTTGCGTTCAGGCGCCAAGGCTTTCCCCCCTAATTCTTTTGCTTTTCGTACTTCTCATAAGCGCGGATGATGCGCTGTACCAGTTCATGCCGAACAACATCCTTATGCGTTAAGCGCACGATCTCAATGCCCTCCACGCCTTCCAGCACATCCAGCGCGTGCACAAGGCCGCTCTTCTTCTCGCGCGGCAGATCGATCTGCGTAATATCGCCGGTCACAACCACGCGCGAGCCCTCGCCAAAGCGGGTCAGGAACATCTTCATCTGCTCTATGGAGCAGTTCTGCGCTTCATCGAGGATGATATAGGCCGAGTTGAGCGTGCGGCCGCGCATGTAAGCAAGCGGCGCCACCTCGATCGCCCCGCGTTCCGTCAGCGACCGGTAGGTCTCCACGCCGAGAAAATCCTGCAGCGCGTCATAGAGCGGGCGCAGATACGGATCGACCTTCGTCTGCAGATCGCCGGGCAGGAAGCCCAGCTTTTCACCGGCCTCGACCGCGGGCCGCGTCAGGATGATCCGGTCGACCTCCTTGTTCTTGAACGCAAGCACGGCCATGGCCACCGCCAGATAGGTCTTTCCCGTACCGGCGGGGCCGACGCCGAACACGAGCTCATGCTCCTTGAGCGCCTGAATGTACCGCTTCTGACCCAGCGTTTTGCACTTGATCTGTCGGCCGCGATTCGTAATGGCGATCACATCGCCCATGATCTGGCTGATCAGCTCGGCATTGCCCTCGCGCGCCAAATCGATCGCATAGCGAATGCGGGACCGATTGATCGGCTCGCCCCGGCGCTGCATGTCCAGCATCTTTTCCAGCACCGTGGCGGTCAGGGCGGTCATCTCCTCCCCGCCCTCGATCCGTATGCCCTCCTCGGCAACGGTGATGCGCGTTCCGGTCTCCTCCTCGATCACGCGGAGGTTCTCATCGAATACGCCAAACAGGCCGATCAGGTCATCCATGGCCTCAATTCCGACCAGCTGCACGGTTTTCTCATTCGTTCCCGTCATAAACGAGCTCCTTCTGTATCCCGATTGTTTCTTCCGTTACGATACATACCACGGCGATCAGGCATCCGTTGTATTCGGTGTAACGAATGGTTTTTTCCACAATCACCGCATCCTTCGGTATGCGCAGGTACGCGTTCTGCTCCGCCTCAAAGGCGGCCTGTTCCTTCATCTCCGATTCGCTCAGGGCAACCGGCTGCTCGGTCAGCTCCCGGTACAGCCCGGATACCGCACGAAGCGGCAGCACCGTGCCGGAAAGCGCCGCGCAAGCCGTATCGGATCGCTCGAAATCGGCAAACGGGCACTCGCTCTCGTAAAACAGGCGGCCGCCGACATAGATCGCGCGATAGGGAGCGGTACGGCCGCTTGGCTGGAGCCGTGTCGTTTCGGCAAGCACCGCGGCCTCGGAAAAGTAATATACATTCGCGAGCACCTCGCCGTAGGCGTGAACGCGCAGCGGGAGCTGCGAATCCTCGCGGGTCAGATCGCCATGGATCAGCACATCGCCCGCCTGCACCGCATCGCCCGCCCGCACCGCCGGCGTACCCGCAAGCGCGTTTACGCGGAGGATCACACCGTCCTTGACGGCGACCACCTCGCATGGCACTTCGGGATCGATCGGCTCGGGCGCGGTCACGGCCTCCACAATCTTTACCGTCAGGATCACGCCGTCCAGCGTGACCTCCGCCCAGCCGATCCGCTCGTCCGCCGCCAGCAGCTCGGTGCCGAGCGCGGGAAGCGACAGCCCGCTGCGCGGACGCCCCACCGTTACGCCGAGCGATTCCAGCGCCCGCAATACCGTTTGCTCCGCAAGCCGCTCACAGCCGGTGACGCGGATCACGCAGATGCGCGTTGACAGGAACATCAAACCGAGGAATACGAGCGTCAGGCCGATGCACAGCGCCTTCCGGCGCCAGAGGCGAACGAGGGCAAAGGGCAGCCCGCTGCGGGAAAGAATGTGGATTTTGCACCGGCTTCGGCGCCGCAAGCGGTGGAGCCGCTTGAAATCCCCTGCCCGTATGCGGCAGTGCAGCGTTGTCCGGTCCACGCGGCGAATGCCGCGCACCCAAATGCCCGCAGCCTGCATCTCATTGAGCAGCCGCTCCGCATCCGTGCCTTTGATTTGTATTATAACATACCCGTCGATAGATTGCCACATGCCTTATTTCCCGCCCTCAAAGCTCCAGCCGGAGATGTTGCCCCGCACATAGGCCCGCCCGGCGCCAAACTCCGACAGCATCAGCTCCCGCCCCTCCACGCGGATCACGCCATCCCCGCTGAGCAGGCGCACATATTCGAGCGCATACTCGAGGATCCCCCTGTGGTTTTCCACGAGAAGGTCGCTGCGGCCAATCATCGTCACCTTGACGGTTTCGCCGTCGGCTTCCTGCGGCAAGTCCAATGCCTCCAGAACAACCCGCTTCCACTTTTTTCGGCGCTTGCCCATGTCCGCACCCCCTCGCACAAGGATATGTCCGCCATGGGCCCTTTTATGTTGTCCGGGATAAAAACGAAAGGTCTGGCAAAGATAAACGCAGCGGGTGAAGCGCCCGCCATCCAAATGACCGGAGGTGTCCCTGGGATTGAACAAGGTCGAAATCTGTGGCGTGGATACTGCGAAGCTGCCCATGCTGTCTGCGAAGGAAATGCGCGAGCTTCTGCTCAAGGTCAAATCCGGTGACGAAACGGCGCGGGAGGAGTTTATTCGCAGCAATCTCCGGCTTGTGCTCTCGATCGTTCAGCGATTCAGCAGCCGGAATGAGCAGATGGACGATCTGTTTCAGGTTGGCTGCATTGGGCTCATCAAAGCGATCGACAACTTTGACCTGCGCCACGAGGTTCGCTTCTCGACCTATGCCGTGCCGATGATCATCGGAGAGATCCGCAGGCACCTGCGCGACAACAACGCCATCCGCGTCAGCCGCTCGCTGCGCGATACGGCCTATAAAGCGCTGCAGGTGCGCAACCGGCTCTCCGAATCGGGATGTGCCGAGCCGACGCTGGCGGACATTGCCAAAGCGCTCGACATGACCGAGGAGGCCGTTTCCTTTGCTTTGGACGCCATTCAGGAGCCGGTCTCGCTGTTCGAGCCCGTATACAGGGACGATGGCGATGCCATCTTTGTGATCGATCAGCTCGGCGATTCCAAAACATCGGACAACCTCTGGCTCGACCATATCGCGCTGAGCGAGGGCATGCGCCATTTGACGGAGCGCGAATCGCGCATATTGAAGCTCCGCTTCTTCGTCGGCAAGACGCAGATGGAGGTCAGCCGCGAAATCGGCATCTCTCAGGCACAGGTGTCGCGGCTGGAAAAGGGCGCGCTCAAGCAGCTGCAAAAGTATATCTGACGCAAAGTTCGAGCGGTTTCCATAGTTCTTCGCCCTTTGTTCACAAAAATGTTCCTGTATTGCTCTGGCAGAACGATGCAAAAGGCGTTAGAATAGTGCAAACGCTGAGAATATGAGGAAACCGAAATGCAGGAACAAAAGCCATCCAAAAAGCCACTCATCTATTATATCGTTGTCGCTTCACTCATTCTGCTGCTGCTCAATACGTTCGTGTTCCCGCCCCTTCTGGAGGTGCAGGTGCGGGAGGTCGGCTATGATGAATTTCTGTCCATGGTCGACAGCGGCAGCGTGACCGAGGTTGCCCGCAGCGACACGGATCAGATGATCACCTTCCTTGCCACCGATGAGAACGGCAAGGAGCGGATTTACAAGACCGGCATCTGGCCGGATGAAACGCTGCAGGAGCGGCTGATCAACGCCGGCGTCCGCTTCAGCGCGGAAATACCGACGCAGAGCTCCCCGCTGCTCTCCTTCCTGCTGATGTGGGTTCTGCCCGCGCTCCTGTTCGCGCTGATCGGCCGGCTCATGCTCAGCAAAATGCAGAACATGGGCGGCCCCGGCAACGCCATGTCCTTCGGCAAAGCCAACGCCAAGATCTATGTGGAAGCGCAGACCGGCAAAACCTTTGCGGATGTCGCGGGCGAGGATGAAGCCAAGGAGGCGCTCTCCGAAATCGTCGACTTCCTGCACAACCCCGGCAAATATGCCGCCATCGGCGCCAAGCTGCCCAAGGGCGCTCTGCTTGTAGGCCCTCCGGGCACCGGCAAAACGCTGCTCGCCAAGGCGGTTGCGGGCGAGGCGCAGGTTCCGTTCTTCTCGATCTCCGGATCTGAATTTGTGGAAATGTTCGTCGGCATGGGCGCCGCGAAGGTGCGCGACCTGTTCAAGCAGGCCAATGAGAAAGCGCCCTGCATCGTGTTCATCGACGAGATCGACACCATCGGCAAAAAGCGCGACGGCGGCGGCATCGGCGGCAACGACGAGCGGGAGCAGACGCTCAACCAGCTCCTCACGGAAATGGATGGCTTTGACGGCCGCAACGGCGTCGTCATCCTCGCCGCCACCAACCGGCCGGAATCGCTCGACAAGGCGCTGCTGCGCCCGGGCCGCTTCGATCGTCGCATCCCCGTGGAGCTGCCCGACCTCGCCGGGCGCGAGGCCATCCTCCGGGTGCATGCCAACGGCGTGAAGATGGCGGAGAATATCGATTTTCGTGCGGTGGCGCGCGCAACCAGCGGCGCTTCCGGCGCGGAGCTTGCCAACATCGTCAATGAGGCGGCGCTGCGTGCCGTTCGCTGCGGCCGCGACACCGTGGAGCAGAGCGATCTGGAGGAGAGCGTTGAGGTCGTCATCGCCGGCTATCAGCGCAAGGGCGCCGTCATCTCCCAGCGCGAAAAGGAGATCGTCGCCTACCACGAGATCGGCCATGCGCTTGTGGCGGCCAGACAGACGGAATCCGCACCGGTGCATAAGATCACGATCATTCCGCGCACATCCGGCGCGCTCGGCTATACGATGCAGGTGGAAGAGGATGAGCGTCTGCTCATGACCCGGCAGGAGGCGCTCAACAAGATCGCCACGCTGACGGGCGGCCGCGCTGCGGAGGAGCTGGTTTTCCATTCGATCACGACCGGCGCATCGAACGATATCGAGCAGGCCACGCGGCTCGCGCGGGCCATGGTGACGCGCTACGGCATGAGCGACCGGTTCGACATGGTTGCGCTGGAAACCGTTACCAATCAGTATCTCGGCGGCGATGCATCGCTGGCATGCTCCGCGGAAACGGCAACGCACATCGATCACGAGGTGGTCGAGATCGTCAAATCCGCGCACCAGAAGGCGCTCTCCATTCTGCAGGCCGACATCGATACGCTCCATCGGTTGTCCAAGTACCTGCTGGAGAAGGAGACGATCACCGGCGAGGAATTCATGGCGATTCTGAACGAAAAAGCGTAATCGAGCACTGTATTTCACGGGCGGGCGCGCTTGCGTCCGCCCCGTTTTTATCCTCATCCCCCCATTCAGCGAAGCAGGATGGAAGCACAACAAACGGCTTCTTTCAAAACATGAGCAGCAAGCGGGCAGCGATATTGCATGCTTGCTCCGGGTCCCGGCCGGCATATTTGTCCAATGCTTCACGATGTCCGGCGACAGCGGACATGGCATCCATGCTTTTGGCAGCGGCATCGGTAGCGATGCGGCGATTTGCAGAGCGCCGGTTCGCAGAGAAGGTTGCAAACCGGATCGGCCGGGTGCATTGGTGCGGCGCCGGGCGGCGGTTCTGCCGCTCTGTGGCAGACTTTGCCGGCTTTGTCCGAGCCTCTGGCGCGCGCTCTCTTAACACCGTTTTAACGCCAGCTTGCTTGCCCGGGGATCGCCGGATATGCTAAGATAGACATGATGATGAGCGAGGAAAGGAGAAGGAAACAGGCGTTGAACCAAAGGTTGATGGAAAAAATTAAGGAGTCCCTTGCCTCGGTGCTGCCCGTCACGGGAATTGTGGTGCTGATTCATCTGCTGCTCTCTCCGCTGCCCTCGGGTACGTTCGCGCTGTTTCTGGCCGGCGCAGCGCTGCTGATTCTCGGGATGGGGCTGTTTACGCTCGGCGCAGATCTCTCCATGATGCCCATGGGCGAACGCATCGGCGCGCATCTGACCAAATCCAAAAAGCTGCCCATTCTCATTCCGGTCTGCTTTTTGATCGGCATGCTGATCACCATTGCGGAACCGGATCTGACGGTTCTGGCCGGGCAGGTGCCCTCCATCCCGGACATGGTGCTCATCCTGACCGTCGCGGTCGGCGTCGGGCTGTTCCTCGTGCTGGCGCTGCTGCGCATTATCTTCAGAAAATCCCTGCAAATCGTTTTGATCCTGCTGTATGCCGTGGTCTTTGCGCTTGCGGCCTTTACGCCGCAGGGCTTTCTTGCCGCGGCGTTTGACTCCGGCGGGGTTACGACCGGGCCGATCACCGTGCCGTTCATCATGGCGCTCGGCATCGGCGTTGCTGCCGTGCGCGGCGGCAACAGCGCGCAGGACGACAGCTTCGGCCTCGTTGCGCTCTGCAGCGTCGGGCCGATCCTCTCGATGCTGCTGCTCGGCATGTTCTATCCAACCGGCGAGGGCGCGCACACGCCTATTGAGGCGCAAAACCCCGGGAGCTTTGCAGAGATGCTCCGCCTCTTTGGCGAAGGGATTCCGGAATACTGCAAAGAGGTTGCGCTGGCGCTGCTGCCGATCATCCTGTTCTTCCTGATCTTTCAGGTACTGTTTCTGAAGCTCTCGCGGCGAAGCCTGCTCAAGATGGGCGTCGGTCTGCTGTACACCTATACCGGGCTGGTGCTGTTTCTCACGGGCGTGAACGTTGGGTTCCTGCCGGCGGGATATGCGCTGGGGCGGCAAATCGGCGATGCGGCCGTTGGCTGGCTCATTCCCCTCGCGATGGTGATGGGCTTTTTCGTCGTCATGGCCGAGCCGGCGGTGCACGTGCTCAACAAACAGGTCGAGGAGATCACGGTTGGCGCCATCTCTCAGCGCGCCATGCTGCTGAGCCTCGCCATCGGCGTTGCCATTTCCATGGGCATTTCGATGCTGCGCGTCGTAACGGGCGTTTCCATCTGGTATTTTCTGCTCGGAGGCTATGCGATCGCCATCACACTGTCATTCTTTGTGCCGAAGATTTTTACCGCCGTTGCGTTTGACTCCGGCGGGGTGGCGTCCGGCCCGATGACCGCAACATTCATGCTCCCGTTTGCGATCGGTGCCTGCGACGCGCTTGGCGGCAACCTGCTGACCGATGCGTTCGGCATTGTGGCTATGGTCGCGATGACGCCGCTGATCACGATTCAGCTGCTTGGCGTTCTGTACGCCGTCAAGCTGCGCCGCACAGCGCAGCATTCCGAACCGGACGCCGCACAGATCGAGATTTTCGAGTTCCCGTTGGAGGTATCGTAGCATGGAAACACCTGCAATCGAGCCGATCAAGCTCATTGTCTGCATCGTTCCGCGCGGCCGCTCGGAACGGATCACCGAGCTGTGCCTGAGCGCGCGCATCTCCTTCCATTTGACGCTTCTCGGCCACGGCACGGCGGATTCCAGCATTCTCGACTATCTGGGGCTCGGAGAAACCGAAAAGGATGTGGTGCTGCTCTGCATCAAGAGAAGCGCTGCGGATGCGTTTCTGCAGCAGCTCTCGGACACGCTCCATCTCGAACAGCCGGGTCGCGGCATTGCATTCAGCATTCCGCTCTCCAGCGTTGCCGAGCGGAGCACGCTACAGTTGCTTTCGGGATTTTCCGTGCCAAAGGAGACAGGAGGAACAACCCAGCATGCCGTATGAATTGATTTTGACCATTGTCAATCGTGGGTTTGCCGATCTGGTTATGGACGCCGCCAAACAAGCCGGGGCGTCGGGCGGGACGATTATGCACGCACGCGGCACCGGCATTCACGAAGCCGAAAAGTTCTTTGGCATCATCGTGCAGCCGGAGAAGGAGCTGGTGCTCATCCTCGCCGGCCGGGAGGAGAAAAACGCGATCATGACCGCAATCTGTGCGCACGCAGAGTTGAAAGAGGCCGGCAAGGGCATCTGCTTCTCTCTGCCGGTCGATCAGGTTGTGGGGCTCACCGCGCTCTCCGCGTCCCCCGCCTCCCCGG
>JAQXRK010000217.1 GCA_029218485.1 bacterium
CTCTAACGCACCGGGTTCCCATGCTCTGCGCGGAACAGGATCATCTCCGCCGCAATGCTGACGGCAATCTCCTCCGGCGTCTCCGCCCGGATCGGAAGGCCGATGGGCGCGTGGACGCGCTGTTCAAACTGCTCGTTGGAAACGCCCTGCTCAACCAGCCGCTGCTTTGCCATGGCGATCTTCTGCCGGCTGCCGATGCAGCCGATATAGGTCGGCTGTTGGCGCAGGAGCTGCTCGAGAATCCGAAAATCCGTCTCATGGTTGCTGGCCATCACGACCGCGTAATCGCCCGCTCCGAGCGAGAGCTGCGCCGCCGTCTCCACCGGGTCCGCAAGTATGCGCGCTCTGGCGCAGTCAAAGCACGCAGCCATGAGCAGCTTTTCCCGTGCGTCGATCACCGTCACGCAAAAGCCCACGCGTGCCAGCTCCGGCGCGACCCGCTGGGCAACGTGCCCCGCGCCGAACAGATAGACCTGCGCCGCGGCGGCAAGCGGTTCCGTAAGAACCGCGCTTCCATCCGCGGATACGGCATAACCCGCGCGCGCCGGGTCCGCAAGGTCGGCACAGTCGGTCAGCTCCATCGCGGTAACGCGGCCCTGCCGCAGACGGCGAACCAGAAAAGCCGGTTCCCGGCCGCCGGCCACCGCAGCCGCGCGCGCAAAGAGCGGCGCTTCCGGCGCGCCGAGGCGCTGGAACAGGATCGTCACGGTACCGCCGCAGGCGGCCTCCGGTGCTCTATTGCCGCTCATACTGTTGTATTGCCGCACGGCGGAATCCTCGCCGGCGGGCATCTCCCTTGCAAACGCCGTGGCCGCAAGCTCGGCAGCGCCGCCGCCGACGGTCCCGACCGTTTCACCCGTTTCCAGCACGGCCATCGCTGCGCCGGTTCCCCTGGGCACGCTGCCACTCGTTTCCAGCACCGTGGCCAACACCACGCGCTCCCCCTTCGCCAACCGGTCGGCGATGACGCTGCTAAGCTGCCGCATAAGGTTTCTCCCTTCTATCGAAAAACCGGCGCGCGCTGCGCGCCGGTTCCGGCTCTCAAAAGTTCTCTGCCCGTCCTGTGATGGCCTGAGCGATTTGCCGGGGCGGGCAAATCCGCCGCGTCCTCAGACGGTCAGCGGCTGCATGTCCGTGCCCTCCTGCTCATCGAGGCGCAGCCCCCGCAGGAAGGTTTCCACCTGCTCCACGCACCGGCCGATAAACTTGTTCGGGTCGAGCATGGCCATGATCTCCGCCGCATCGAGCGGAAACGCGGGATCGGCGGCGAGCCGCTCCAGCAGATCGCAGCGCTCGCCCTCCTTCATGCGCTTTGTGGCCGCCATGGAATGCGTGCGGATGATCTCATGCAGCGCCTGCCGGTCGCCGCCGCGCTTGACGCCCTCCATGAGCAGGTTTTCCGTTGCAAGGAACGGCAGATATTCCATCATCGTGCGCTCGACCACGCGCTCGTTCACCCGCAGTCCTCCTGCCACATCCGCCATGCCGCGCAGCGCCGCATCGGTGGCAAGGAACGCCTCCGGCACGGAGATGCGGCGGTTGGCCGAGTCGTCGAGCGTGCGCTCGAACCACTGGGTGCTCGCCGTCATCGGCGCGTTCATGGCGTTTGCCATCACATAGCGGGAGAGCGAGCAAACGCGCTCGGAACGCATGGGATTTCGCTTGTACGCCATGGCCGAGGAGCCGATCTGGTTCTCCTCAAACGGTTCCTCCACCTGCCGGTCGTGCTGCAGCAGGCGGATATCGTTCGCAAATCGGTATGCGCTCTGCGCAACCGAGGACAGCGCCGCAAGGATGCGGCTGTCCAGCTTGCGCGGGTACGTCTGACCGGACACCGCATAGCAGCGATCGAACCCGAACGCCGCAGCAAGCCGCCGGTTCAGCTCGTCCACCTTGCCGCCATCACCATCGAACAGCTCCAAAAAGCTGGCCTCCGTACCGGTCGTGCCGCGGCAGCCGAGGAAGCGCATGCTCGCGATCACGGCATCGATCTCCTCCAGATCGAGCAGCAGGTCCTGCATCCAGAGCGTTGCGCGCTTGCCGACCGTGACCGGCTGCGCGGGCTGATAGTGCGTGTATCCGAGCGTAGGCAGCGCCTTATGGGTGTCCGCAAAGGCCGCAAGCGCACGAAGCACCGTCACGACCCCGCCGCGGATGCGCCGAAGCGCCTCCCGGTACAGGATCAGGTCCGCATTATCGGTCACATAGCAGCTCGTGGCGCCCAGATGGATGATGCCGGCCGCACCAGGGCAGCACTTGCCGTAGGTATACACATGCGCCATCACGTCATGCCGCACCTCGCGCTCGCGCGCCGCGGCCATGTCGTAATCGATATCCTCAATGTGCGCCTCCAGCTCCCGAACCTGCTCCTCGGTCACCGGCAGACCGAGCGCATGCTCGGCGCGCGCCAACTCGACCCAGAGCCTGCGCCAGGTTTGAATGCGCATGTCCGGCGAGAACAGGCGCTGCATCTCTCTGGACGCATAGCGCGAGCAGAGCGGGCTTTCATACGTATCCTTCATCGCTTTTCTCCCTTAGCGAAGGATGATGGCGTCGCGGTCCGCGCCAACGGACACATAGGTGATCGGCGCGCCGATGGCCTTTTCCACAAACTCGACGTAGTCCCGCGCCGCCTTGGGCAGATCCTCCCAGGTGCGCACGCCGCTGATGTCGCACTGCCATCCCGGCAGGTACTCGATCACCGGCTTGGCCTTTGCCAGCGCCGCCGGGAACGGGAACTCATCCGTCTCCACGCCGTCCAGCTCGTAGCGCACGCACACGGGAATCCGGTCCATATAGGAGAGGATGTCCATCTTTGTCAGCGCCACGCAGGTCGCGGCCTGCATGGTCACGCCATAGCGCGTTGCCACGATGTCGAGCGGGCCGACGCGGCGCGGGCGGCCGGTTGCGGCGCCGTATTCGCCGCCGGCCTCGCGCAGCTTTTCCGCTTCCTCGCCGAACCATTCCGCCGTGAACGGGCCTTCGCCCACGCAGGTGGAGTACGCCTTGACGATGCCGATGACCGTATCGAGTACCGTGCCCGGCGCGCCCGCGCCGATGGGCGCGTACGCCGCGACCGGAGACGACGACGAGGTGTACGGGAAGATGCCGAAATCGATGTCGCGGAGCACGCCGAGCTGCGCCTCAAACAGCACGTTCTTCTTCTCCGCCTGCGCCGCGCGCAGATACTTGCCGGTATCGCACACGAACGGCTTGATCTTCTCGCCAAACTCCTTCAGCCAGTCCAGCATGTCGGAGAGCGAGTACGGCTGCGCGCCATAGATGCCCTCGATGGTCAGATTCTTCCATTCGAGCACGCCCTTGAGCCGCGCCTCGAGATAATCCGGGTAGAACAGGTCGCCCAGCATGATGGTCTTTTTCAGGAACTTGTCGCCATAGACCGGCGCAATGCCGCGCTTGGTGGAGCCGTATTTTGCATCCTTGAGGCGCGCCTCCTCCAGCGCATCCTGATCGCGGTGGAACGGGAACACGATCGGCGCGCGATCGCTGATCTTCAGGTTGTCCGGCCCGATGTGCACGCCCTTGGAGCGCACATCCTCGATCTCCTCCCAAAGGCGTTCGATGTCCACAACCGTGCCGTTGCCGAGGATATTGACCGTGCCGGGATGGAAGATGCCGGACGGAATGAGATGCAGCGCAAACTTGCCGTACTCGTTGATGACCGTGTGGCCGGCGTTGTTGCCGCCCTGATAACGGACAACAATATCATAATCCTGTGCAATGAGGTCGACCATCCGGCCCTTTCCCTCGTCCCCCCAGTTGATTCCAACGATTGCACTGTTACCCATGTTGCTTTTCCTCCGTTTTGTTTTGCTCATAGTCATACAAATTTCCGCCCGCGGCGTCGATCGCGACGATGACGGGCAGGCGCTCCACGGTCAGCCGGTACACGGCTTCCGTACCCAAATCCAAAAATGCAACCGGCTCGCACGCCCTGATGCAGGACGCGATGAGCATCCCCGCTCCGCCGGTGGCCGCAAAATACACGGCGCGCCCCAGCAGCGCACGGCGCACCGCCTCGCTTCTCGGCCCCTTGCCGATCAGCCCCGTGACGCCATAGTCGATCACGGCGGGCGTGAAGCTGTCCATGCGCTTCGATGTGGTTGGGCCGCACGGCCCGATGACCTCTCCCGGCGCGGCGGGACACGGCCCGGCATAGTAGATGCAGGCGCCCGGCGGCACCGGCAGGGGCTTATCGCCCTGCAAAAGCGTTTCAAAGCGCTTGTGCGCCGCATCGCGCGCGGTATATATCGTTCCGGTCAGATACACCGTGTCGCCGGCGCGCAGCAGCTCGATCGCGCGCTTCTCCAGCGGCACAGAAAGCGAATACTCCGCCATCACAACACCCTTTCCGCATGCCGGCACGCATGGCACTGCAGGTTGACCGCAACGGGCAGCCCGGCGATATGCGTGGGCGTCTGAGCCGCATGTACGGCCAGCGCCGTCGTCCTGCCGCCGAGTCCCATCGGGCCGATGCCGGTCGCATTGATCCTTTCGAGCGCCTCCCGTTCCAGCGCCGCCATCTCCGCATCGGCCGAGGGCTCGCCCACCGGCCGGAGCAGCTGCCGTTTGGCAGTCAGGCAGGCCAGCTCCATCGTACCGCCGATCCCAACGCCGACGACCATGGGCGGACAGGCGCATGCGCCCGCCTGCACCACCGTTTCGACGATGGATTGCAGCACGCCCTCCCGCCCCGCAGCGGGCGTGAGCATGAACAGCTTCCCCATGTTTTCACTGCCGAACCCCTTGGGCGCGACGGTGATCGTCACGCGGTCGCCCGGCACCAGCCGGATGTGCGTGACCGCGGGCGTGTTGTCGCCCGTATTGACGCGCGTGAGCGGCGTCAGTACCGATTTTCGCAAATACCCCTCGGTATAACCGCGCGATACGCCCGCATTGACGGCGGCGTACACATCGCCCTCGATGTGCACATCCATGCCGATGTCCAAAAAGACAACAGCCATGCCCGTATCCTGACAGCAGGGGCGCATGGCTTCCCGGGAAAGACGCGCGTTCTCCAGAAGCTGTGACAAAACTGCGCGGGCAGCGCTGTTCTCCGCTTCCTGCGCTTTTGCTCTCTCCAGTTGCCGCACCACCGGTTCCGGCAGGCGGCAGCATGCCTCGATGCACAGCGACTTCACCGCGTCCGTGATCGCGCCTGCGCAAATGTTTCGCATGGCGTTCTCCTCCGTTTCCAATTCATTATAGCATAGACCGGCCTGTTTTCAAGGGAAAAATCCACATTTGAGGCCATTTCCCCCGCGCCGGCAGGCGTTTTGTCAGCCCTTTCGGAAAAACGCCGCGAACATCTCGTCCTGCTCCGGAAAATGGGTGGAATAACCGATGGCCAGCCGGTTGTCCGTGGCCTCGATGAGCGCTCTCACCTGATCGGGCCGGAATGCACCGCAGACCTCCAGCGCGCCAAAGCCCTCCTCCACCAGCCGCTGTGCGAGCGCGACGGCCTCTTCAAAATCCCGTACCGTAAAAATATGGGTATCCTGATGCGCCGTTTCAAAGACGGTCTGGTGCAGCTCCGGCCGGTACGCCGGGTTCATGAACATGGATGCAAATTTTCTCTTCATCGCCTGGTCTCCGTTCGCCATCATTTGCCCGCGCCCGTCCGCCAAAGCGGGCGCGCGGCTCTCCCGATCCGTTCCGTCCCGTTGGGCGTCCTCGTTCGGCGCGCGCCATGGGTGGACGGCAACCATACCAGTATAGGCCGTTTTGGCTGCGGCCGCAATGGATATCCGAAAAATTGCGGCTGCTTCTGCGCCCCCTGCCGCCGCATGAAAAGCGCCCCGCTGCGCGCTGCATGAAGGCACAGCTGCCGCGATGGACGCCCGGTCGGATCGTTCTTTGAAATAAACCGCCGCGTACTGCACAAACGCGCCGCTTTCGCTCACGCCGCAGCGGTTTTAGCAAGGCTCCCGGAGCCCGTTTTCGTACGCGGACGGCTCCCGCCCATTTTGTTGACTTTCCGCCGCATGCTGTTTATACTTATCGGAAAATGATCGGGAGGGTGGTTGTCTTGCGGTACAACGAAGGCCAGAACACACTGGAAACGGAGCGCCTGCTGCTGCGGCCGTTTCGGCTTGAGGACGCCGATGCGGTTGCGGCTTTCTGCAACAGCGAGCCGGTCTACCGGCACACGCTGAGCCTGCCGCACCCCTATACGGCGGACTGCGCGCGCAGCTGGATCGGCAGCCACGCGGAAAACTTTCGATCGGAGCGCGGCTATGAATACGCCGTCACCGACAAGGCGGATGGCCGGCTGTACGGCTGCGTTGGGCTCTCGCATCACGCAGCGCACCACAACGGCGAGCTGGGCTACTGGTTCGGTGAGCCGCACTGGGGACGCGGCTATGCGACCGAGGCCGCGCGCGCACTCATCGATTTTGCGTTTTCCGTCAAGGGTTATCACCGGGTCTATGCGCGCCATTTTGCGGGCAACCCGGCCTCCGGCCGCGTGATGCAGAAGTGCGGCATGCGGTTTGAAGGGATCCAAAGGGAGCATGTGCTCAAGGACGGCGCCTATCTGGATGTGGTCTGCTATGCGATCGTGAAGCAGGACTGGAAGGGAGCTTAAAAGGGTATGGAGAGGAACGACCGGAACCGGCAGCGCGTGAACGAGCTATACGCCTCCGGCACGGAGGATACGCGCCTGACGCGCAGCCGCGCCGCGCAGGTCGAGTTTTTGACCACGATGCGCGTGCTGAACGACTATGTGCGCCCCGGGATGCGCGTGCTCGATCTCGGCGCGGGCACGGGCGCGTACACGCTCCCGCTGCTCGAGCAGGGCTGCACGGTGGACGCGGTGGAACTCTCCGACACGAACGCCGCTATGCTGGAGCAGAAGCTCGCCGGCCGCCCCGGCGGGCGCGTGTTTCGCGGGAGCGCCGCTTCGCTCGGCGGTTTTCCCAGCGGCGGCTACGACATCGTGCTCAATTTTGGACCGCTGTACCACATCTTCGATACCGATGAGCGGGATCGGTGCATCCGTGAGTCGCGCCGCGTCTCCCGGGCGGGCGGCCGGCTGTTCTTCGCGTTCATCTCCAACGACATGGTGCCGCTGACCGAGTGCCAGTACCGCGACTTCTTTCACCCCGGCACGGAGCGCACCTACGACCACCGGACCTTTCAGTTGGACAACGACCCGTTTGTGTTCTATACGCTCGATCAGATGCGCTCGATGCTCACCGCCTGCGGCCTCCTCATCGAGCGGGAGATCGCGTCCGACGGCGTGAGCGAGCTGATGGCGGCGCAGATCAACGCCATGAGCGAGGAGAGCTACGCCGAATACCTGCGCTATCACTACTATTGCTCTGAGAAGCCGGAGATGCTCGGCCGCAGCAACCATCTGCTCTTCGTTTGTAGATGAAAAACCGGCAGCGGACGTACGGTGTCTGCTGCCGGTTGATTCCGCCGCCCTTGCGCGTGCGGCGATTGCCTAATGCTATTTTGCGAAGAAAAGCGCTGCGCCGCGTGCCCTTCCGAAACGGGCTGCGGAGCGCGTTACCGGCTCAGCGCGGCATTGATCTCATCGATGTCGCTCTGCGAAAGCGGCGTGTGGATCTCCGAATCCACGAAGATCGGTTCACCGTTATAATCCGAGTTCGTGTGGCAGCCACCCTCTGCCGCAATAAAGATCGCCTGCTCCTTTTCGCTCTTGTTCAGCCAGCTCTCATCCACATTGAATTTGTCATAGATCATGCCCGTGTCATAATCGATCGCCATGGCGATCGCATCAAAGCCACCGTTGTCGACGACATAATTGCAGGAGGCTTTCAGAATAAAGAAGTGCAGCGACACATCCTGACTCCAATCGTCCGTCTGGAGTTCAAAAGCATCGGTCACGGTAAACGGACGGGCTTTTGCAGCGAACATCGTTTCAAACTCTGCTTCTCTTGCAAGATAGGCGTCGCTGTGGATATACTCCGTCAGCTTCTCGATCAGGTAATCCTTGACAGATTTCTCCTGCCCGTCAACCACTACGTCCGATACAGCGTTCTCCCCTGTGCTGCCGCTCTTTTTGCCGCAGGCACAGAGGGATACAGCCAGAATGAGTACCAATACAAGTGCGATAATCCTTTTCATCTGTTCTCTCCTTTAGCCTCTGCTCCTCTGAAAACTTACGGCAAAAGGGCGGAGCCCGGGAACGGATGCCGCTCTATTTGCCGTTTTCGTCAAATTCTATCATGTTTTGTAAGGCCAAGCAATATGCTGCCCGCATAGTATCTTCCCGCGCCTTTCGCCGGGTCATGAGCGGACGGCCGGCCAAACCGCGGCGGAGCGCAGCCGCCCTCCCCCTCATTCAAATTCGGCGTCGGTCAGATCGATGGGGTGCCCGGTCAGGTTCTGGATGTCCTGTCCGTTCCCGGAAAAGATGCAGCCCGGGAAGCGAAGGGTCTGCCACCCGGCCAGCTCGCGGATGAACACAGCGGTGCCGTTGCCGGCAAACCGGTTGTCCGGAAAGGCCGTGGTGCTGCCGGAATAATTCTTCGTGTTGAATTCCAGCCCAACGCCGTTGTCCTCAAAGCAGCAGTTCTCCATGCCGATCCAGGCCCCGTCCTGCGCTGCCGCGCCGGTATCCCAGCCGCACAGTGTGCAGCCGCGCAGGGCCACAAACGAGTGTGCGGTCAGCCCGGTTCCGCCGCTGCCGGCAAAGCAAACATCGGATATCTCCGAGAACAGGGCGCTGCCGGAGCGTATCGTGACCGGGCCGGTGAATGTTGTCCGCCCGGTCCCGTCGGTTCCTCCATAGATGTGAAAAGCATGGCCGCTGAAGCGAACCTCGCCGTCATAGGTCACGGGGGGAAGATACAGTTCCACCAACGCCTCCCCGTCCACCCCGGTCTCGATGGCTGCCAGCAGCGCATTCAGCTCTTCCGCCGTGTCCATGGGCGTTGTCCCGAAGTCATAGCGGACGGTCTCCTGCAGCGAGGCATGGACGCTGTGGCGCAGGCGGAGGGTGTCGCCATTCTTCATTTTCAGCGTCCACAGGATCTCGTTCGTGCCGCTGTCCGCCGTGCAGAGAACCTCGCTGATCAGGGCCGCATAGGGGCACTCCTCGCTGTGGACCGGCTGGGAGCACGCCATCCGCTCCGCTCCGTCCAGAGGAATCGCCTCCACCGTGCAGGACTCGAGCTTGTCAAGAAACTCGTCCGAGACCAATGCGTCCGTTCCCTCCCTGTAAACATACAGCTGGGAGGGCATGATGCTCTCCATTCCGGGGAGCAGAGCGGAGGAAGCCTCCGGCTGCGGCTCCCTGACCACGCCGCTGACCGAAACAAAGCTCAGGAGCACATGGTAGGTTCCGTCCCGGTCGGTATAGACCAATTCCGCTCCGCCCTCCAGAGTCTTCGGCCGGGGAAGCACGAGGAACACGATCAGTGCCGCCGCCAGAGCGAGAACGGCCGCAAGCCCGGCCAGCCAGCGCTTTCTCCTTGGTCTGGGCGGCTTCACGGGATGCTTTTCGATCTGGATCGCGGTACAATGCGGACAAAAGGAAGCCCCCTCGGGCAGCTCCGCTCCGCAGTTCAGGCATTTACAGCGCATAAACCCCTCCGCTCACAGTGCTTCCATCAGCCGGAGCACATTCTGGTATCTTTTGCGGGGATTGATCATGGTACACCGCTGTACGATATGCCCCATCTTTCCCGCAGCCAGCTCCCCGGACGGGTGCTTGCCCGTCAGCATGACGTTCAGCAGAACCCCCAGCGCGTAGATATCCGTTCTCGCGTCCGACTGGGACAGCCCGTATTGCTCCGGGGCGGCAAAGCCGGTGGTGCCAAGAACCTGCGTATCGGCGCCGAGCTCGCTCTTGTAAAAGCGGGCGGCGTCGAAATCGATCAGAACCGCGTCCTTGCCCCGCAGGATCACGTTGTCGGGCTTGATGTCCCGATGGACGGCGCCCATGGCATGGATGATCCACAGGGCGGTGCAGAGCTGGAGCAGAATCCGCTTTGCCTCTGCGGGCGCCAGCAGGCCGCCCTCCAGCACTTCGCCGAGGGTGTCGCCCTGTATGTACTCCTCCAGAACGACCGTCTGCCCATCCCGTTCGCCCACCTCCATGATCTGGGGCAAATAGGGGCAGGCGACGGGAAGGAGCTCTCTGTAAACGCCGCCGCTCCCGGTGAAACGGCGAAAAATATAGCGCGTACCGGTGCTCCTGTGGCGAACGACGGATATGGTACCCCGTTCGCTTTCCTTGATCTGCCGTATGGTATCAAATTCTTGCGTGACAGCTTCCGAGAGACTGCTGTAAATATCCATGTTGCCCCACCCGATGCAGCGAGCATATTGTTTTCATTCGCTAAAAACCGTATAATCGACAGGTATTATAGCGGAATATGGTATCCTTGTAAAGGCAGTGATGCGTATGCAAAAGAAAAATACGGACGACCTGCGGCAGGAGCTCATGCAGGCGCCAAATCTGGATCGTTTTCTTTCCACCAACCGGGAGCAGTTCAGCAATGAGAG
>JAQXRK010000218.1 GCA_029218485.1 bacterium
TCCTTCGCGCTGACGGTGTTCGTCTCCGTTCTGGTCATCGCGTGCCCTTGCGCGCTCGGTCTGGCGACGCCGACGGCGATCATGGTCGGCACGGGCATTGCCGCTGAGCACGGCATTCTGATCAAGAGCGGCGAGGCGCTGGAGATCGCGCATGGCCTGAAAACCGTTGCATTTGACAAAACCGGCACGGTGACGATGGGCAAGCCGGCCGTGACGGATCTGCTGCCGGCTGGAATGGAGGAAGATGCGTTCCTCCAGCTGTTCGCCTCCGGCGAGCAGGGCAGCGAGCACCCGCTCGGGCAGGCCATTGTCCGCGCCGCCGAGGCGCGCCATCTTCCCCTGCTGCCCTGCAGCGCATTCTCCTCCATTGCCGGCCGCGGCGCAAAGGCCGAAGTGCAGGGGCGGACGCTGCTGATGGGCAACGCCGCCCTGCTGGAGGAAAACGGGGTCTTGCATGAGGCGCCCGCAGACCGGCTTGCCGCAGAGGGAAAAACGCTCATGCTGCTCGCGGTGGATGGCGTATACCGCGGCGTCATTGCCGTGGCGGACACGCTCAAGCCCGATGCGAAGGAGAGCATCGACCGGCTGCGCGGTATGGGTGTCCGCCCGGTCCTGATCACGGGCGACAACCGCCGCACCGCCGAGGCCATCGGAAAGCAGATCGATATCGCGGATGTGCGCGCGGAGGTGCTGCCTTCCGGGAAGGCGGACTGCGTGCGCGCGCTCAGGGAGAACGGCGAAACGGTCGGCATGGTCGGCGACGGCATCAACGACGCGCCGGCGCTCTCCACCGCCGACATCGGCTTTGCCATCGGCACCGGCACGGACGTTGCCATCGCCTCGGCCGATATCGTTTTAATGCACGGCAAGCTGTCCGGGGTGTGCGACGCCATCGCCGTCAGCCGGAGCACCATGCGGATCATCCGCCAAAACCTGTTCTGGGCTTTCTTCTACAACGCCATCGGCATCCCGGTCGCGGCCGGACTGCTGCACGCATTTGGCGGTCCGCTGCTCTCGCCCATGATCGCCGCGCTCGCCATGAGCTTTTCCTCGGTCACGGTGCTCGGCAATGCGCTTCGGCTGCGCCGTGTCCACAAAATGCAGGGATAAACGCGCAAAAAACGCTTGCATTCGGTTGATTCCTGTGTTAAAATACGTCTGTTTGAGTTTGAATTATTGTATACAGGGGGTGAATGTTTTGGCAAACATCAAGTCCGCTTTGAAACGGGTCAAGGTTACCGAGAAGCAGAACCTGCGCAATCGCATGGTGAAGTCCGCTCTGAAGACCTCCATCCGTCGCTATGATGAAGCGCTGCAGTCCGGCGATCGGGATGCTGCGGAAAAAGCGTATGTGAACGCAGTCAGCACGGTTGATAAAGCCGCTGCCAAGGGTGTCATTCATAAGAACGCCGCCAGCCACAAAAAGGCGCAGTTGGCCGTCAAGCGCGCGCAGGCGATCTGACCCCTATCCGTATATCCGGAATATGACGCATAAACAGCGGAAGACAATTCTTCCGCTGTTTTTTTTGCAATTTCGCCCGACTTCTTTCTTGCTTTCGCACGCTAAAGCGATTACAATAGAAAGTGTAAAAGGGCACGTCCGGGTTGCCCTCTATGAGAAAGGAATTTCGAGCAAAATGGAAGAATATCATTCCCGTCTGCAATCCAAAGATCTGGACGCACTGTTCGACGCCATTCTTTCGCTGGAAAACCGCGCGGAATGCTACCGGTTTTTTGAGGATGTTTGCACAATACCGGAGTTGAAATCCATGGCGCAGCGCTTCGATGTTGCGAGGATGCTCGACCGGGGCGTCACCTACCAGGATATCTCGCAGCAGCTCGGCGCCTCCACCGCGACGATCAGCCGCGTGAACCGCTCCCTCTCCTATGGCGCCGGCGGCTACCGGCTGATGCTCGACCGGATCAAATCATCGGAGGATTCCTGATTCTATGTCGATGGACGGACTGGCGCTGCATGCGGTCTGCTGCGAATTGCAGCCGCTGACAGGCGGAAAAATCGATAAGGTACAGCAGCCGGATCGGGACGCGCTGCTCCTGACCATCCGGCAAAGCGGGCAGAACTACAGGCTGCTGCTCTCCGCGCACGCCGAAAACGGAAGGGTGCAGCTCACGGAGCAGAGCTTTGTGAACCCACCGGAGCCGCCCATGTTCTGCATGCTGCTGCGGCGCCGGCTCTCCGGCGGGCGCATCGTCTCGATCCGACAGCGCGAGCTCGACCGCGTGCTCACCATTTGTGTGGAAACGCGCAGTGAGCTCGGCGACCTCATTGAGGTGCAGCTCGTGACAGAGCTGATGGGTAAGCACTCGAACATCATCTTTGTGCTGCCGGACGGCACGGTCGGCGACTGCATCAAGCATGTCGGGCCGCAGATGTCCTCCGTGCGCACGCTGCTGCCCGGATGCAGCTTTCGCGAAGCACCGGTACAGGATAAGATCAATCCGCTCACCGTTCCGGCTGGGGCGCTGCAGGCGGCGCTGGAGGCCCCCAACCCGGTCAAGGCGCTGTCCGACCGGTTTTTCGGCCTGTCGCGGCCGACGCTGCAGGCGCTGCTCGGAGAGGGCATGTCCTGTGAGCAGCTGTACGACCGAATGCAGCGGTTTCGGGAGGGATGCTTCTCCCCCACTATTGTGGAGAATGCGTTTGGCGAACCGGTGAGCGTTTTTCCGTTTGCTCCCGCTGCCGGTGACGGCGCGCTGCAATCCTGTGAAAGCATGTCCGCTGCATATGACCGCTTCTATGAAAAGCGGGACGCGATCGTGCGCATTGCGCGGCACAGCGCCAAGCTGCGCAGGGTGCTTGAAACGCACCTCGGCCGCGCCGAGCACAAGCTGGCAGCCTACCGGGAGGCAATTGCGGGCGAAGAAAAGCAGGAGCAATACCGGCTGTACGGGGAGCTGATTACGGCCAACCTCTACCGGATTCAGCGCGGGCAAACGGTGCTCAAGGCGGAAAACTACTATGCCGATCCGCCGGAGATCTGCGCCGTGCCGCTCGACCCATTGCTCAGCGGCAGCGACAATGCGCAGCGCTATTTCAAGCAGTATCGCAAGAGCCGCGCCGCGCGCGCCTACGCCGAGCAGCAGCTCGAACAGGTCACAGCGGAAATCGCCTATCTGGAGGGGCAGCTCGACAATATCGGCAAGTGCGACACGCTGCCGGAGCTGCATGAGATTCAGGATGAGCTGGTGCGCGAGGGATACCTGAAGCCGGAACGCAAGGGCGTTCGCCAGCAGGGCGGTGTGTCCAGGCCGATGCAGTTTGTATCGCCCGACGGCGTATTGCTCTATGTGGGCAAGAACAACCGGCAAAACGACGCGCTGACGCTGCGCGCGGACGGCGAACAGATGTGGCTGCACGTCAAGAACATCCCCGGTTCTCACGTCATTATCGATCAGAAGGGCGAGCCGGGTTCAGAGACGCTCTATGCCGCAGCGCAGCTTGCCGCTTACTACAGCAAGGCGCGCCAGTCGGCCTCGGTGCCGGTGGATTATACGCCGCGGAAATTTGTAAAAAAGCCGTCCGGCGCACGGGCGGGCATGGTCATCTACAGCACGAACAAAACGCTGTATGTCACGCCGGACGAATCGTATATCAAGGGTCTGAAACGGGAGGAAACCACATGAAGCTGATCATCGCATCCAACAACGCGCACAAGGTCGTCGAGATCCGACAGATCCTGAAGGACTATTTTACCGATATCTGCACGCTCCGGGAGGCGGGCATCGACATCGACGTCGTTGAGGACGGCGCGACCTTCACCGAAAACGCGATCAAGAAAGCGGAGGAAGTGCTGTCCGCCGCAGCCGGGTTTGATGCGGCGCTCGCGGACGACAGCGGTCTGATGGTCGATGCGCTGAACGGCGCGCCCGGCGTCTACAGCGCGCGCTACGCGGGCGAAGACCACGACGACGCGGCCAACAACGCAAAGCTCATGGCGGATATGGCGGGCGTGCCGGACGGGCAGCGCACCTGCCGCTTCGTTTCCGCCGTGGCACTCGCGCGCCGGAACCTCCCCACGCTCACCGCGACCGGAAGCTGCGAGGGCACGCTCCTCCGGGAACCGCGCGGTCAAAACGGCTTCGGCTACGACCCCTATTTCTTCTATGAGCCGGCGCAGAAGTCCTTCGCCGAGCTCTACGCGGAGGAGAAGAATGCGGTCAGTCACCGCAAGCGTTCGCTGGAAGCGCTCAAGGCGCTGCTCGACGGGGCGCGCGCATGAGGGTCGCCGTGTTCTCCGACACCCACGGTCAGCTTGTGCGCCTGCAGGCTGCGCAGCTCCTGCTTGGCCGTGTGGATGCGGCCATCCATCTGGGCGACTTCGCGCGCGATGGTGACGCCATAGCGGAATCGCTCGGCGTGGTCTGTCATACGGTGCGCGGCAACTGCGATTACGGCAGCAGCGCGCCGGAGCAACGCGTGTTGGAGCTCGATGGCGTTCGCCTGCTCTGCGTGCATGGGCACCGCTATCCCGATCTCTATCGCCTTTCCCTCAAAGCAGAGGAAGAGCGCTGCCATGCAGCGCTCTTTGGTCATACCCATATTCCGTTGCTGGAGGCGCACGGGAGTACGCTGCTCGTCAACCCCGGCAGTCTCTCCCGGCCGCGCGGCGGTTCGCGCCCCGGCTGCGCGCTGCTTGAAATCGAGCGCGGCGATCTGCGCGTTCAGCTGTTCTCCGTTTGAAGCGGCTGCGCGTCGCTGGGCGCCGCATCCGCTCCGGACGACTCGCCCGCGGACTGTTCCGCCTGAGAAAAGCGCAGGAACTCCGGCAATTCCTCCAAGGAATGCAGGCCGAATTGGCGCAGGAACCGATCCGTCGTGCCGAACAGGGCCGGCTTGCCGACCGTATCGCGGCGGCCGACCTGAACGATCAGCCCGAGCTTTTGCAGCTGCGTCACCGCATACTCGCACCGCACGCCTCGCACCGCCTCGATATCCGCGCGGGTCACCGGTTGGCGGTAGGCCACGATTGCCAGCGTTTCGAGCATGGACTGGGACACGCTCCTGGTCCGCTCCGGCTGCAGCAATTCCTCAATATCCCGCACATAATCGGGATTGCTGATGAGCTGCGCGGTTCCCTCCGTAATGAGCGGACGGAGCCCGCGCCCCGCCTCACGGTAGGACCGCTCCATCTCCGTCAGAAGCGCGCGCGCCTCCTTTTCCGGCAGCTCCAGTACGCGCGCGATCTCCGTTACCGGCACCGGGTCGCCCGCGACAAACAGCATGCATTCGATTCGGTCGTACAGCCGTTCTCTCTCCGTCATTCCTTTACCTCATCCATATAGGCATATCGCGCGTCATCCTCGTCGTCGAGCAGCACGCCCGCTCGCAGCATGATCGGCGCGAACGGCGCGCTCTGGCGAAGCTGCACCTCGCCGTGCGCGATCATATCGAGCAGCGCCATAAACGTTACAATGATCTCCAGCTTGTCCGCATCCGGCTGAAACAGCGTTTCAAAGCGCACGGGCGCCCCTGCCTCGCGGAGTGTGGCGCGAATCTTGTGCAGGCATCCGCGAACGGTATAGCGGTCCGGGTGTACATCGTGCAGCTCATGCAGCCGCGGCGTTTCCTCCCGGCGATTGAGCAGCGACAAAAACGCATCGTACAAGCCCTGCTGCGTAACGCCCTCCAGCTCCACGCGGGGCGGCGGCAGCGGGATGTCCTCGGGTAGGCGGGTAAAGCTGTCGCGCGCGGCGCGAAACAGCTCGTCCAGATCGCCGCTGGCCTCCTTAAACGCCTTGTATTCGCGCAATTGCCGGATCAGCGTCTGCTCCGGATCCTCCTGCTCCGCCTCCTCTTCCGTCTCCCGCGGCGGGCGCGGCAGCAGCTGACGCGACTTGATGTAGAGGAGCGTCGCCGCCATGGTCAAGAACTCGCTCGCCGTATCCATATCGAGCGAATCGACCTCCTCCATGTACGCCAAATACTGCTGCGTGATCTCGGAGATGAAGATATCCTTGATATCCAGCTCTGCCTGTTCGATCAGATGCAGCAGCAGGTCGAGCGGCCCGTCGAATTGTTGCAGATGCACGCGATAGGCCATGGCGTTCTCAAATGCCAATGATCAGCAGAAACAGCCGCTGTCCAAGCGCATTCATCCAGCTGTAGAACCAGTTGACCAGCGGCGAAAGGATGTACGAGAACAGGCCGAATATCAGGCAGGCCAGCATGATATAGCGGCCGTAGTTGCGCAGGAACAGGCAGAACTTCGGCGCGCGGGACATCAGAAGGTTTTCCAGAACATGCGAGCCATCGAGCGGATAGATCGGGATCAGGTTGAACACCATCAACGACAGGTTGACGATCACGATCTCGGCCATGATATACCAATAATTGGATGAAGCGCGCAGAGACGGGACAAGCGCCATCAGCAGATAAGTCAGCAGCATGAACACCAGCGCCGTCAAAAAGTTCATGGTGATGCCGGCGAGAGACACGATCAGGTCGTCGCGCTTGAAATGCCTGAAATTCCTGGTCGTTACCGGAACGGGCTTCGCCCAGCCAAAGCCGACGAGCAGCAGAGCCAGAAAGCCGATCGGGTCGAGGTGCGCGAAGGGATTGAGCGTCATGCGCCCCATGTTCTTGGCCGTTGGATCGCCGCATTTGAATGCCGCAAACGCATGCGCCCACTCATGCACGGTCAGCCCGATCAGGATGCCCGGTAAAACAAACACGACTCCCTGCAGCAACTGGCCCGGATCCGTAAACCAACCCATAATGCGACTGATCAAGCACTTTGCCTCGCTTTCCCCGTGCGGCTCAGGCCACACGCTATTTGAACCTATTATACGGGAAAATCGCGGCGGATGCAATCATTTGCCCAGGAAGTCGCGCGCAATGGCATGGAGGATATCCATCAGGCGAAAGGCGGGCACGCTCTCGGCCGGATAGAGCTTGCTGCGCGCGAGAACCTCCCCGTTCCCGTCCACAAAGCGCACCTCGCCGACCGGATCATCCGCCGACAGCGGCGCGATCAGCCGTTCCGGCACGTCCTTGACCGCGCTTGGCCGCTCCGCTGTGCGCATCAGCAGCAGCACGACCGGCTCGTGCACGACCAGATCCACCTGATGCAGCGTCCCATCCTCCACAGGCACGCCGGGCAGGATCGTCTCGCCCGCGGCCACAAGCGTTTCGGTCCGATAGGTGGCAAAGCCGTAATCCAACAGGCCGGCCGCTGCGGAAAAGCGGGCAGCGGTATCCCTTGCGCCGATGATCACGGCGATGCACTCCGCGCCGGATTTGGCGGCCGCAAAGACACCGCAGTAGCCATCCGAAGCGGACGAGCCGGTCAGCAGCCCAATGCAGCCCGCATAGCTGCGCACGAGGCGGTTGGCGTTCACCAGCTCCGTCTCCCGCCCGTCCGCATGCACGAGCCGATCCAGATACAGGCCGGAATAGCGCGTAAACGCCGGGCTCTTGGCCGCCGCGGCGCCAAGCCGGGCCAGCTCCGCGGCGGAGAGCGTCAGCCCCGTGCCAAGCGCATCCGTCACGGTGCTGTCCACCCCGGCAAGCCGCAGCGTGGCATTGATATTTTCCACAAACACGCTCTCCGAGCCATACGCCCCCTCGCCGAGCGCCATGATCGCATCGCCGGCGGAAATCATCACCGCCGCCTTCATGAGCTCTGCAGCCGCCAGCTCCTCGCCGCTGTCGAGAAAGGCGGTCGGCCCGCCGATGGCCGCCGCACGCCCGCTCACGCGCATGGGCACTTCATCCCGGATTGTGCCCGCGTCAAACGCCTGCGCAAGCGTCAACAGCGCCGGAAACTTGGAAAGCCCCGCCACCGAGCAGGCCGCATTCTCGTTCTCTCCGCACAGCACCGTTCCGCTCGTGCTCTCGATCAGCACCGCCGCCTGCACATCGGCCGGCTTCTGCCAGCCGCCCTCCGCCCCCGCGCGCAGAGCCGGCAGCAGCGCCACCATGCAGCAGCAAAGCAGTCCGGCGATTCGTTTTTTCATACAAAAACCCCCTCGTCCTGACACCATTGTATGTCGCTTCGAGGGGGTTCATGTTTGCAAAATCGCCCGTTTACGGAATTGTATCTATAGCGTCAAAAGACCTGCTCCAGAATGGCGTCGACAAGCCGTTCAAACCGCTTTGCCGCGAGGTTTGCCGTCTCCTGTACCTCTTCATGAGTGAGCTTTTGGTCGAGGATGCCGGCCGCCATGTTGGTGATCAGGGAGATGCCGAGCACGCGCATGCCGCAGTGCGTTGCGGCGATGACCTCCGGCACGGTCGACATGCCGACGGCGTCCGCGCCGAGCGTTCGCGCCATGCGAATCTCTGCGGGCGTTTCAAAGCACGGGCCGGTGAACATCATGTACACGCCCTCGCTGAGCGCCACGCCGACTTCCCCGGCGGTCTTCATGAGCGCTTGTCGGAGCTGCCGGTCATAGGCGTTCCCCTGATCCGGGAATCTGGGACCGAAGCTGTCATCGTTTGGGCCGATGAGCGAATTGACCCGCGCAAAGTTGATATGGTCCGCAATCGCCATCAGCGTGCCGGGCTGATAGGAGAGGTTGACACCGCCGGCTGCGTTCGTCACAAGCAGCTTTTCCACGCCCAGACGGCGCATCACGCGCACGCCGAGCGCCAGCAGCGCAGGCGGATACCCCTCATAGTAGTGAAAGCGCCCCTGCATGGCGATCACGGTCTTTCCGTACCGCTCGCCCACAACAAACCGGCCCGCGTGGCCCGGCACATGCGACACCGGGAACCCGGGGATATCGGCATAGGAGAGCGTTCGCGCGTTCTCCAGGCGCTCGGCATATGCCCCGAGGCCGGAGCCAAGGATCATGCCAATGCCGCAGCCGTTGTGGCAAAGCGGCTGCAGGCGCTGCACCGCCGCGTTGATGATGGTGTTCAAATCCTCAGTCATCGCTTCAGTCCTCCCAGATCTCTTTGAGGAACGAGGCGCCCTCGCTCCACTGCTTGCCGGTGAGATACTCGTACACCGTTGCGCCGATATCGGCAAACGTGCGCCGCGTGCCGAGCGCTGCGCCCGCGCGCACATGCGCGCCGCACACCAGCAGCGGAATGTATTCGCGCGTATGGTCCGTTCCCGGCGTCGTCGGGTCGCAGCCGTGATCGGCGGTAATCATCAGGATGTCGCCCTCTTTGAGCGCTGCCCTGAGCGCGGGCACCGCCCGGTCAAACGCCTCCAGCGCTGCCGCATAGCCCTCGACATCGTTGCGGTGTCCATAGAGCATATCAAAATCCACGAGATTGGCGAAGATGAACGCGCCCTCGCCGGATGCGGTAAACCGCTGCGTGGCGGCAATGCCATCCGGATTGTTGCGCGTGTGATCGACCGTCGTGATGCCGCGGTGGCAGAAGATATCCTCGATCTTGCCGATGCCGACGACCTCATGGCCCTCGCGATCCAGCGCATCCAGAATGGTATCGTGGAACGGCGCAAGCGCATAATCGCGGCGGTTCTCCGTGCGCTTGTACGCACCGGAATCCCCGAGGAACGGCCTTGCGATCACGCGGCCGACCAGATGGTCGCCAACGAGCATCTCGCGCGCGATCTCGCAGATGCGATACAGCTCATCCAGCGGGATCACCCGCTCATGCGCGGCGATCTGGAACACGCTGTCCGCCGAGGTGTACACGATCGGAAACCCCGTTTTGACGTGCTCGTCGCCGAGCTGCTGGATGATCGCCGTTCCGCTCGCCACGCAGTTGCCGAGCGTTTTTCTGCCGATGGCCGCTTCAAACCGATCCATCAGCTCGCGCGGGAAGCCGTTCGGATAGGTGCGGAAGGGAACCGCGAGCGAATGCCCCGCCATCTCCCAATGGCCGCTCGTGGTATCCTTGGCATGCGTTACCTCCGCGCAGCGGCCGTATGCCCCCTCCGGCGCAGGCACCGGGTTGGGCAGCGTGCTGTCCGCAATGTTTGCAAGCCCCAGCCGGTACAGATTCGGCACGTCCAGATGTCCGCGCACACGGCAGATATTCCCAAATGTGTTGGCACCCTCGTCTCCAAATGCCGCGGCATCCGGCATGGCACCGATTCCCGCGCTGTCCAAAACGATCAGAACCACTCTTTTCTTCATTTGCTTGTCCTTTTCCTTTCCACGATGCCGCGCCGGCTGAGCGCGCAGCAACACCGCTCTTTTGTAATAGTACCATCCCGCGGTTGCGCCGTCAATTGCGGAGAAGCAGAAACAGCGACAGCGGCAGCAGCGTCGCCTCCATGACGGAAAGGAGCAGGAGCGTGAGCGCAAGCTGGAGGCCGCGTGCCATATAATCCGCCGTGCTCTGCACCGGTGCCGTGCGAAGATTGGCAACCGCAAGCGCAGCAAGCCGAAGCGCCTGCACGATCAGAGCGGGCTGCAGCAGCAAACACGAGATCCAGAGCAGCCATGAACCGGCCATAGCGCACAGCGCCAAAACCAGCCCGAGGAACAGGCCGCGCAGCGCAATGCCCAGCATCCAGAGCGGTATGGTCCAGCGTTGCAACCCGGCAAACAGCATCCACGCCGACCAGCCGACCTCCGCCAGCACCGCAAACAGCAGCATCCGCAGGCAGTGTGGCTGCATCCACTCCGCGAGCATGGCCTGTGCGCGCACGGGCAGAGCCGCGCCGAACAACTCCCGGCCGGCGAAGAAGCCGCACGCGGCGCCGAGGCAAAGGAACAGAAAGAAGGCAACGCATGCAGGCAGGTTTTCCTGCCAAAACAGCGTCGCCTTCTGTTGGAACCGCATGAGTACCCGCATGCTGAAACATATGCGAGCTTGTACGCGCCTATGCGTCCGCTATTGCATTTTCATAAAGCCGCGCGTCGGTTTGATGCGCACGTGCTCGGCCATACGCATGATGAA
The DNA here is from genome assembly GCA_029218485.1 of bacterium. Lineage (GTDB taxonomy): Bacteria > Bacillota > Clostridia > Christensenellales > CAG-138 > Aphodomorpha. The sequence continues at coordinate 10,847 of JAQXRK010000218.1, forward strand.
CTCCGCGTTGCTCGGCTTGCCGCGCGTATCATCGACCGTATAACCGAAATAGGCGTGGATAGCGTTCAGATCGCCGTGAACCCACGCATACTCGATGGAGGTGCGGATCGCATGCTCCACCACCTTTGCATGGCAATCGTGGATTTCGCCGAGGCGCGGATACACATCCAGCGTAATGCGCAGGTCGATCGGGTTGTCCGATTGCGCATACATGCGGATGGCATCCCGCAGCATATGATAGCCGCGGTGGTGCGCCGGAACGCCGATGGACAGCAGCGCCTTAGTAATATTGCGCTCCAGCAGCGTTGCGTTTTGCAGATGGAACGGCGCATAGACCGCCTCAGCCGCATCGTCTGCGCAGAGCTGCAGCACGCGCAGAACCACGCTCTCCAGACAGTACGGCTTGACAAAGCAATATGCTGCCTGCTCCTGCCACGGTTTGAGCAGCCGGTCATCCGAAAAGGGCGCCAGCAGGAAGAGCAGCGGACGGCGCTCATCCGGCAGGCGGCAGAGCAGTTCCATTGCGCGCAGGCCGTCGATCTGCTTCAAAACGGGATCCATGATCAGGATGTCGATGCGCTCCCGGCAGATCGTATTGACTACGGCCGAGCCATCGTCCAGCGCGGCGGCAACCTCAATGTTTTCCAGACCTGAAAACGCATGGGTAAGCGTCTTTCGCTCCCGCTCGGATATGCTTGCAATGAGCAGCCGCTGTTTTTCCATCCTGTCCCTCCCGCCAACGCTCGCCCAGACCAGCTATGAAACCTGCTCCATGATCTGCTGGTACATCCATTCTGCATAGATACAATATCCCTTTGTGGGATCGTTTACAAACACATGGGTAATCACGCCGATCAGCTTGCCGTCCTGTAAGATGGGGCTGCCGCTCATTCCCTGCACGATGCCGCCGGTTCGCTCGATCAGCTCCGCATCGTTGACCTGCACGATCATTCCCTTGGTTCCCGGCGCCTGCTGTGTGCTCACGCGAATGATGTTGCAGGAGAATGGCTGCGCCTTGCTGCCGGATACCGTTGACAAGATGGTTGCCGGTCCTTCGTGCGCCTCATACGCATAGGCCATCGGCACCGCATCGGCCTGCGTTTCATAACCTGATTGCGCCATCGTGCCATAGATGCCGTAATCGGTGTTCAGCAGGATGCTACCGACCGGGATGCCCGCGCTGGAAAAAGCGCCGAGTAGCTCCCCCGGCTCCCCGGGAACGCCGCGCACCACATCCATAATCTCCGCCTCGACGAGCTTGCCGTCCCGCACGCTCAGCGTCGACTGGGTATCCACATCGGACACGGCATGTCCGAGCGCGCCGAACCACCCCGTGTTCTCATCATAAAAGGAGAGCGT
>JAQXRK010000219.1 GCA_029218485.1 bacterium
CTACTACCTGACTGAGACGGCAGCGCCCGCCGGTTATAACAAGCAGGCAAGCGCTACGACCATCGTGATCGGTGAAAACGGCGTGGTCAACGGCACAACGGAGAATCCGAATGGCGTGGATGTGATCAAGGTCCTGAACCAGTCCGGCGTTGAGCTGCCCTCCACCGGCGGCATCGGCACGACCATCTTCTACATCCTCGGCGGTGTGCTGGTGGTCGGCGCGATCATCCTGCTCGTCACGAGGAAGCGCATGAGCAATGTGGATCGCTGAGCGCCTCCGCTGACCGAAACCCTGTCAATGGCCGCATGCGGCCGGGGGAACCGTCTTCCCCCGGCCACAGCGGCAGGGAGAGCCCTGCATGAAGAGGAAAAAAGGCAATTCCATAACGTTTGTCCTGATTCTGGTCTTGCTTGCAGGATTGTCCCTGCTGCTGTATCCCTCCGTCAGCGATTACTGGAACTCCTTCCACCAGACGCAGGCCATCAGCAGCTACGCCGAAAACGTGGCAACGCTGGATGAGGACCGCTACGGCGCGCTGTGGGAGGAGGCGCAGGCATACAACGCCTCCCTTCTGGAGCGCAGCAACGCCTACCTCCTGAGCGAAGCGCAGCGCGCGCAATACGACTCGCTGCTCGATGTCTCCGGGCTTGGCGTGATGGGGTATGTCGAGATTCCGACCATCGGCTGCTCCCTGCCCATCTATCACGGCACGGAGGAATCCGTCCTTCAGGTCGCCGTGGGTCATCTGGATTGGACGAGTCTGCCCGTGGGCGGCGAAAGCACCCACTGCGTTTTGTCCGGCCACAGGGGGCTTCCGAGCGCAAAGCTGTTCACCAATCTGGATAAGCTCGTGGAGGGGGACGTGTTCATGCTCCGCGTGCTGGATGAGGTGCTGACCTACGAGGTGGATCAGATCCTGATCGTGGAGCCGCAGGATGTCGCGGCGCTGCAGATCGTGGAGGGGAAGGACTACTGCACGCTGGTGACCTGCACGCCCTATGGCGTGAATTCGCACCGCCTGCTGGTGCGGGGGCACCGGATCGAGAACATCGAGGAAGCGAGGATCGTCCGCGTCACGGCGGACGCCATCCAGATCGAGCCGCTGCTCGTGGCGCCCATCGTGGCGATCCCGATGCTGCTCTTGCTCCTGTTCCTGCTGCTGCTGCCCAAGCAGCCCAACAACAACCATGGAGGTGACGCCGATGAAGAGGCTTAAGCGCATCGCTGCCGCGTTGCTTGGCGCGCTCACGGCCATCCTGCTCCTGCCCGCGCAGGCTCTTGCGGCGGGCAGCATAGACCTGAGCCGCGGCGTGAGCCTGACCGTTTCCTATGCGGACGGCAAGACCGCCCTGAGCGGCGCACAGTTTGATATGTACCTCATTGCCACCGTGGATGAAACCGGCGAGCTGACGGCGACGGGGGCGTTCTCCTCGTTCCCGGTGGATATCCGGGGCCGGGATGACGATGCGTGGAATGAGGTGGCCTCCACGCTGGACGGCTATATCCTGCGGGACAAGATCGCGCCGACGGACAGCGCAAAAACGAACGCGCAGGGGCTTGCGTCGTTTCCGAACGCACAGCCGCGCCTGACGGCCGGCCTCTATCTGGTCAGGGGACAGCAGCACAAGCAGAGCGGCACCATCTACGAGGCCGCAGCCTTTCTCGTCATGCTCCCCGGGCTCGACCGGGCGGCCAACGCCTGGCTCTACGATGTGACGGTGAGCGCCAAGTTTACCTCCCGCCCGGTGCCGACCGCCAATCCGGATTCCTCCACCCGCAAGGTGCTGAAGGTCTGGAAGGACAGCGGGCACGAGGCGTCGCGCCCGAAGGAGGTCGTCGTCCAGCTGATCCGGGACAGCGTGGTCGTCGACACCGTGACCCTGAACGCGGCCAACAACTGGCGCCATACCTGGAAGAACCTGCCCGGCGGCCACAAGTGGACGGTCGTGGAGAAGGAGCTCGAGGGGTATACCGTTACCGTAAAGCAGGAGGGCATCACCTTCGTGGTGACCAACACCTATGGGGAGGCCGATCTGCCCGAGGACACGCCCCCCAAGCCGCCGCTGATCCAGACCGGGCAGCTCTGGTGGCCCGTGCCCGCGCTGCTCGCGGGCGGCCTGCTCCTGATCGTGTTTGGCCTGATCCGCCGCAAAAGCCATGGCAATGAAGCATAAGAGGGGAACGTTACCGATCTGTCTTGGGCTGCTGCTGGTCGCAGCGGCCCTTTTCCTGACGGCTTATAACCTGTATGATGAGTACCGCGCGGAGCAGGCGGCCGGGCGGGCCGTTGCGCAGCTGGAGATTCCCCTGCCCGTCAACGCCCCGGCAGAAGCGCCGCCGGAGGGCACAGCGGCGCAGGCGCCGGCCAATCCGCGCGAGATCGAGATACCGGACTATGTGCTCGACCCCACCCGCGAGATGCCGGTGCGCAGCATCGACGGGGAGGAGTATATCGGCATGCTGGAGATCCCCGCGCTCGATCGCACGCTGCCCGTGATGAGCGAATGGAGCTATCCCCGGCTGAAGATCGCGCCGTGCCGGTACGCCGGCTCCGCCTATCTGGGGAACCTGATCATCGCCGCCCACAACTACCGGTCGCACTTTCGCAGCCTGAAGAAGCTCAGCGAAGGCGATATCGTCCGCTTTACCGACATGGACGGCAACGTGTTCTCCTATGAGGTGACGCTCCTCGAGATCCTGCAGCCCAACGAGGCGGATGAGATGGAGAGTGGGGACTGGGACCTGACCCTGTTTACCTGCACCGTGGGCGGAAAGAGCCGCGTGACGGTGCGCTGCAAGCGCATCGGGCAGGACGTGACCAGATATATCCCGGGCATGGCGGAATAGTGCGGCCAGAGCATAGCGCGCCGGCAGCATGGCCGCACCGCCATTCGTCGGTATAGCGCGGCCAGAGCACAGCATGCCGGCAGCACGGCCGCACCGCTATCCGTCGGAATAGCGCGATCACAACACAGCGTGCAGGCAGCACGGCTGCACCGCCATCCGTCGGTGTGGCGCGCCTCCCCCTTCACTGCCTGAAAAGAATGATCGTACCATTGGGGGGACGGGGCATCCGTTTCTCCCTGCGTTCCCTGACCGGGCATCCCTTTCTTCGGGTTAACACCGTAAAAATGCCGGCCGTCCCCGGCGGCGCATCATGGCCGGTTCTCCGCCAATGATGAAAAATACGCACGCGGATACCGGGTGCCATACAGCGGGAAGGCAATGCCGTTGCCTTCCCGCTTTTTCGTCGTGTCATGGCTGCGCGCCGCTTGAATCTCCCTGTCTCAAAATGCTATAATTTTTTCATAACCATCAAGGAGGCAATCCAAGTGAAACCCCGTTCCTCTTACTCCGTTACCGCCCTCGTGCTGACTTTGCTGCTGATGGCAGCATTGCTCTGTGGCTGCGCGAGCGCTTCCGGGACCGCCGCAAAAACGCCGGCCGCATCCCCTGAGCAGAGCAATTCCGTTGATGCCGCGGCAGAGGCCGACAATTCCCCTTCTGTTGATGCGAGCAGTCCCATGGATGCTGCGGCAGAGGCCGATGATTCCTCACGCATAGAGTTTCATGAAAATGAAACTGCCGTGATCTTTCAGGACGAGAACGGCCTTTACAGCGCCGTGTTTTCCCTCACCGGCGAGTATCCCGGGTTGGATATGGCCATCACCGCTGCTCTGATGGAGATGGCGGAAGAAAACATTGCATCCGTGATCGGAACCAGCGGCGATGAAATCACCTCCGTTTTCTTTGAAAATGGGGAAATTCTGGACAGCTCCAGCGTCCCCTCCTCCTGGCAGAATTATGAGGAGGATCTGCGCGGCCAATATGCCAGCGAGTTGGATTTGATCTCCCAGTTCTTTGGGAAGGGCAATTATTTTACTAAGACGTATGCAGCGGGCGCCGGCTTCGCTTCGTCCGTATCCGGAGCGGGTTTCGAGCCCTTCGTCGCGTACTCCGAAAATGATATCACCGTAACGTTCACCGCTCTGGAGGTCGATCCCGTTTGGGGACCAGAGATCAGTGTGATGATCGAAAACAACACCGACCAAAACATCACCGTGCAGGCGAAGAACACCTCCGTCAACGGTGCTATGATTGAGACGATATTCTCCTGCGATGTCGCCGCGGGCAAGCAAGCAACCGACAGCATCTCCTTCTATTCCGAGGATCTGGAGGTTGCGGGCATTACCGAGATTTACGAAATAGAGCTGTCCCTCCTGTTCTTCAATGCCGATACCTGGGCGGATATCGATCTCTCCGACCCCATCCTCGTTTACACGGGTGCAGGTCCCAACACACAGACCTTTGACGATTCCGGCACCGTCGCATACGATGTGGATGGCGTCAGAATTGTCGTGAAAGGGCTCATCATGGACGGCTCCTACCATGGCGCCGATGTGCTGCTCTATATCGAGAACAACACCGATCAGAATCTCACCGTTCAGGCTAGAGATGTCTCCGTCAACGGGATCATGCTTGACCCGATCTTCTCCAGCGACGTCTACGGCGGCAAGGTTGCCTTCGATATGCTGACGTTCCTCAAAACGGACCTGGAGGACAACGCCATTGACGACATCGAATCCATCGAGCTGCGTTTCGAGATTTTTGACGCAGAAACCTGGAATGATGTGGCGGAATCCGATGTGATCACGATCACCTTTGAATAATCCATCCCTCGGAACAAAAAGGATCGCCTCCCCGTGAAGCGATCCTTTCTCCTTTATCGGCGCAACGGGTCTTTGCGTTGACTTTGTGCATACAGCGGACGCGCTTGTCCGTTTGCAACAACCGC
>JAQXRK010000220.1 GCA_029218485.1 bacterium
GTCTTTCCGGCAAGGCCGTTGGAAAAGTCCGGCTGACGGCCGCCATTTTCGAGCAGGCGCTCGATGTCCTCCTGCCCGTTCTCCAGCGGATGCGGCGCGGGCAGCGTATCGTTCTCGCGCGGAACGAGAAAGAGCTTCGCGCCCAGCATGGTCGGGATGATGCCCGTGCCGTAATTGCTGCGGACGCTCAGCAGCTCGCCGCTGCCGCTCTCCAGCTTTTCATGCACGCTGTACAGCTCGCGATAGATCATCAGGTCGTCGTCCTCGAGCGCGTCATTGATCAAAACGCGCTCCCATTCGATCGCGGCCGGCCGCGGCGTGCGCGCCGTGCGGAACGCGCCCTCCGTCAGCTTCAGATCCGCGAATGCCCGCCATTCGCGCTCAATCCGTTCCTCGTCCGCCGGGTCAATCCGGTTTTCCAGATCGGCAAAGTATGGGTGCAGATTCATCCTATCCTCCGTTCTGCCGCTCCGGTCCCCTGCACTGGGGTTCCGCGATGGCGGCGTTCTGTTATCCGTGCGTGTCCGTCAGAGCAGCGCCGCAAGCAGGCTCTGCAATTGAAACATCAGGGGCAACGTCGCCAGGCTGAGCAGCGAGCTGATGAATGCGCACTCCGCGCCAAACACCCCGTCGCGCCCATAGGTTTCGCTGAAGATGACCGGGTTCATCCCGAGCGGCATCGCCGTAAATGCGCCGACGATCAGCAGCAACGTGCTGTCCAGCCCGACCCATCGGCACAGGAAAAACGTGCCGGCCGTGAAGATGGCGGGCAGAAGCAGCAGCCGGATTGCGGAAATAAAATAGGCGCGTTTTTCAAGAAGCGCGCGTTTCAAAGAGATATGGCCGATCACGATGCCGGTGAGGATCATTGCGCATACGGAAACACAGCCGGATGCGCTCTGGCAGATGTTCTCGACAAACGACGGCATGGGAATCCCCGCAAGGCCCCACGCGATGCCCAGCAGTACGGCGATTGTGGACGGGTTGAAGATATGCTTCAGCGTCTCCTTCCACCCGTGGTTCGCCCCCGCCGGCATCCACTTCGGCATGACGGCGGTATAGATATAGAACGTGAACGGCAGACCGAACATCATGTATTTCGACAGCATCTCCTGTCCGTACAGCGCCAGCACGAACGGAAACCCGATATAACCAAAGTTCGGAGAGATCATGGAATAGCTCGCTGTCAGCTTCTCGCTCTCGTTTCCCAGGAAGCAGCGCTGCATCAGCGCGCCGGCGGGAAGGCTCAGGAGCAGCAGCACGGTACCGGCGATGAGCGCCGTCAAATAACCGCTGAGCTTCTCTGGCGTACATTGCTGGGCAAAGCTGATGAAGGACATGCACGGCAGGAACACATACAACACGAGCCGGGACAGCACGGCGCCCGCATTCTCCGGCACAACGCTGTATTTGCTCATCGCCAGCCCGATGCCGAAAAACGCCATAAACGTCAGGATCTGCTCACTGGAAAGGAAAAAGATTTCATTCAGCATTTTGGTTCCCGCCACACTTTTCTATACGCTTGCCGCTTCGCAGCGCCCACCGGCGCTACGATACGATGTTCCGAACCCAAACCCCTTTTTTGATCCAGACGGCGGCGAGCACGCACTTGCTCAGCTCAGCCGCGAGGCTCACCGCAAACAGCGGCACGGCGGCCAAATCCGTAAACGTTGCCAGCAGATAGGTGACCGGCAGGCCGATCAGGGTGACGTATCCGCCGTCGAACGCCAGCGTCAGCATCGTGCGCCCGCCCGAGCGCAGCGTATAATACGCCAGATGGGTGAAGCCGCGGATCGGCAGCAGGTATGCCACGACACGGATCATGGCGCCGGACATGTTCCACACCTCCTCGGTGGTGTTGAACAGCCTCGGGAACCACACGGACACCGGCATCAATATGATGGCGAACACCACGCAGACCGCGACCGCAAGCGCGATCATCCGGCTGTTGGTCTCGCGCGCCTCGTCAAACCGGTCCGCACCGAGCAGATTGCCGACCACGATGCCAAGCGACGCGCCGAGCGCATACAGGATCACGTTGAACAGCTGCGTGATATTGGTCGTGATGTTGGACGCGGCGATGGCGGCAAGCCCGCGCGTCGACAGGCACTGCGCAATGGCGGCATAGCTGGCCGCATAGATCGTCTCGTTGATGAGCAGCGGCGCCGTTCTGACGGCCATGCTCCTGAGCAGCGCGCCGGGAATCCGCCTGCGGCGCCACGAGCGGCGAATGAACGGCTCGTCGCACAGATACGCCCAAACCACCACGATCAGCATCTCCACAAACCGGGAAACGACCGTCGCAAGGGCAGCGCCGCGCACGCCAAGGCGCGGGCATCCCCATTTTCCGAAGATGAACACGTAGTTCAGCAGCAGATTCAACAGCACCGCGGTCACGCTGCCGGCCATTGCGGGGACCGTTCGGTTCACCTCGCGCAGCGTCGTGCCGTAGATCTGCCCCACGGTGTAGGGCAGCAGGCCGAGGAGCATGATCCACAGGTACTCCCACGCGCTGCTGCCCGCCAGCAGTGCGCTGCCCTCGCTGCCCGCATAGCGGATGTAGGCGTCGATCAGGCCGCGGCCCCAGAGCACGAACACCAAAATGGCCATCGCCGTAAAGACGGTGCCCACAACGCGCTTGCAGCGCAGCGTATGGCAAAGCCCGTCCTCGTCGTGCTTTCCGTAAAACTGCGCCGTGAAAATGCCGATGCCGGCCAGCGCGCCCATGATGCCGAAATTATACACCGACAGGAGCTGGTTTGCAATCGCCACGCCGGACATCTGCTCCGTGCCCAATTGGCCGACCATCACATTGTCGAGCAGGCTCACAATGTTTGTCACGCTGCCCTGGATGACGATTGGGGTCGCCAGGGCGAGAATCTTCTTGTAGAATTGGCGGTTGCCGATCAGGCCGCTCTGTTTCATGTCTTCCTCTGCGAAGAAACACTCCGCTGTGTTCTGCATATCTACGGCGCCGCATCCAGGATGCGGCGCCGCTCAAGCCGTTCATAGTACGGGATATCTGCTGCGGCAGATTCTCCTGTACGGGCCCGATCATCAGGCCCTGTACAAAGAGCGTCTGAAGCGCCGCGCACAGCGTCGCTTCAGACCGAGCATACGATTTGTTTTGTTCCCGCGCGTTTTGCACATGCAAACCGGCAGGCGGTTCCCCTTTCTCTCCCGTTTTGCACCGGTTTACGGCTCGTACGGGCGTGCGAGGAACTTATGGTAGTAGCCGCCGCACAGGTCGGCGATCTCTTCGCGCATCCGCTCATCGTCCGGGTGATACCCGAGCGAGAGCAGCTCCGCATAGTATGCCGCCAGCACGCGCTCCAGCACGGACTTGAACCGCGCCCATTTGCCGACCAGATGGCCGATCATATTCGCATCCGAGTGCTGCGCGACAAACTTCGCGCCCAGCATCTCATAGCGCATGCGGGTCATCTCCTCCATGAACACGGGGTTATTGAGGAACCACCAGCAGCCGAACAGCAGCACATTGCTGAAGATGCGCGCCGTCGCGGTCAGCTCATGCTGGTTTTCCCTCACGAGGGTGGTGATGAGGAACAGGTTCTCCCGGTGCTCCGAAAATAGCCGGTGCAGCTGGTGAATATCCACCTTGCCGAGCGAATCGCCCGCATCGCGCATCGCTGCGTGCACATTGCGCGTGACGCCGAGCATCAGCGCAACCGGCAGCCGGCGCTCACGGCAGACGGGCAGCACGCATTCCGTCAGGATGAGAGCGCATGCCGAGCCATCCTCCAGCGAGAAGCTGACGGGGAGCGACGCGGCACAGTACTGCGCGCCGGTGAGCGTCAGCCAGTCGTTCAGAAACCGGCGGATTTCCGGCAGGGAGGCGGGCGTCGGATTGCCGTCCGCCATGCGCTCAACCGCATATCCCCATTGCATCAGCTGCTCCACCGCCGCAGGGGCAAAGCCGAGTAGCTCGTCGATCCGCAGCGCCGCAAGGAACCGCTCATCCGCGCGGTAGCTCCCATCGAGCCATACCCTTGCCTCGTCCGGTTGGAAGGGATCGTTGGTCATCAGCACGCCCGTGATGTGCTCCCGTTCAAACACGGTATCGACATACCGGTCCTGCGAAAGCCCCGCATAATAAGCGCGATAGTAGTCGAGATCCTTCCGGTTGATATCCAGCCCATCGCGCCGGAACATGGCCAGCATCGTGCGGCAGGACTCGCTCACCGGCGGTCTGTCGATGAACAGCGTCTTCCAGATCAGCTCGGCCTGCTGCGCCTTGGGCAGCGCCCAATAGGCTGCGGGGGCCATGCCGGTTGCCAGCACCGCTTCCTCTACGAGATAGTGGTACGTAATGGTTTCATCAACGCTGACCCGCAGCAGATCTCCGAAGCATGGCGCAAACAGATGCGTATGCATGTCGAAGATCGGCGTATTCTCCACACAGGTGTGGAGCCATTCGCGCGCCGCGCCTTCCGATCGAATCTGCATCGTCGCTTCCTCCTATCAGCCCTTCAGGCCGGTCGTTGCGAAGCTGTCCATAATCTGCCTACGCAGGACGATGTACACGATCAGGATTGGCAGAATGGAGATCAGCGAGCCGGCCGTGACCAACGGGATGTTCAGCGTGAATGCGCTCTGGAACTGCGACAGACCAAGCTCCATGGTGAACAGCGCATCGCTGTTGACAACGATCAGCGGCCAGACATAGGCGTTCCAGGCCTCAAGGAAGGCGAAGATGCCCAGTGCGGCCAGCGAGGAGCCGAGCATCGGCAGCACGATCTGGAAGAAGATTCGGAACTCCGATGCGCCGTCCGCCCGCGCCGCCTCGATGATTTCGTCCGGCACGAGCGCGGAGACGTTCTGCCGCATGAAGAAAATGCCGAAGCTCATCACCAGGTATGGTGCGATCAAACCGCCCATGGTATCGGCCAGCTCCAGACCGCGCAGCTGCATGAACACGGGGATCATGTACACCTCGAACGGCACGATTGCCGTTGCGAGGATGACGCCGAAGATGGCGGTCTTTCCGAAGAAACGATACTTTGCGAAGATGTAGCCGGCCATGGTGGACGTGTACAGGATCGCGATCGTAGACACGGAGGACATGATGAGGCTGTTCAGGAAGTACTTGGCAAACGGCGCGGTGCGGAACACATCCGCGAAGTTCTCAAAGCGCCAGGTCTCCGGCAGGAACGTTGGCGGCCACTGGTTGAGCTCCGCCGTGGTCTTGAACGCGGTCAGAAACATCCAGATGAACGGTATGACCATGATGAGCGCGCCAAGCGTCAGCAGGATATATCGGGTGATGCGTACGGAAAGCCGATCGTTCGTCATTACTTCTTCCCTCCCGTCTGATAGACCTTCATCTTCTTCGGTTTCTTCTCTCGCACGAGTCCCATCTGCAAAACCGTCAGGACAAGAACGACGAGGAACAGCACAACCGCTTCAGCGGAGGCATAGCCCATCTTGAAGAAACGGAATGCGTTTTCGATCATATCGTAAACGAGCACGCGCACCAGATATCCCGGAGCGCCCTGCACATCCGAAGCGAGGATGTTGACAAGGCTGTACACGTTGTAGCCCTTGATCAGCGTGGTAACGGATACATAGATGGTGATGGGCTTGAGCTGCGGCAGCGAGATGTGCCGGAAGCACTGTCCGCTGGTCGCGCCGTCAAGCGCCGCCGCTTCATAATAGGATTTCGGAATACCGCGCAGACCCACCAGATAGATCAGCACGTTATAGCCGATGTTCTTCCAGACCATGATGGCAATGACCACGATGAGCGCGAGGTTCGGCGTGGTCAGCCATGCGAGCTTCTGGATGCCGAACAGCGAAAGGAACCAGTTGAGCAGACCGTAATCCGTGTTCAGAATCCACTTCCAGATGATCGTGATCGGCACCATCGGCATGATGACGGGCAGGAAATACAGCGCCTCGTACCATGCGCCGAACTTGATCTTGCTGTTGAGCGCGTTGGCGATCAGCAGCGACAGCGGCATGATGACGATGAACATGGCGAACGCGATGATCGTGGTGTTCCGCATCGAGATCAGGAACTGTTCGTTTTGGAACATGTTCTGATAGTTGGTGAGTCCGATGAAGACGTTGTTGTTCGTCACATAGTTCCAGTTGAAGAAGCTCATGTAGATGGACTTGCCGATCGGGATGATGCGCAGGTATGCGTAGATCAACAGAATCGGCAGCAGACCGACGAGCAGGAACCATCCGTCTGTGGCCATCCGCTTCTGAAACCGGCTAGGGCGCTTGATCTCATTTGCTCCAGCTTGCTTCTTGTTCTTTCCCATAGACTCTCTCCCTTGTTCAGATGTGCGCGCATCCTCGCGCCTGCAAGCGGCGCAAGGATGCAATATACCTTTGTTGTCCGCGGACTGCCCGGCCCCGGATCAGAAGATTGCCGCGATCACCTTGTCGAGCGCTGCGATGATATCATCGATCTCCCTGTCGGTGTAGAGCGGCCCGATGCCGATGGCAACGAAGCGCGCCACGTAATCGTCCGTGTTGGGGCAGATCGTCGCTGCGTCATACACGATGTCCTCGCCATCGAACCCCTTGCCAAACGGCGGCATGTTCGGGTTTGCCATCGCCTTGGTCTTGATCGGATAGTCCGACACGAGGTTGCAGCAGAACGAGGTCGGCCCGCAGGGGATTCCCTCCGCGTTCATCGCGGCGGAAAACCGCTCCGCGATCTCCTTCGTCGGCATCAGCATGATGAACGCCAGGCCGCAGTCCCCCTCCTCATACCGGATGGAGAAGTGCGTGTTGCCGGCAAGATGCTCGCGAATGCGCTGATGCGCGCGCCGGCAGGTATCGAGGATGCCGTCCAGCCGTATCAGCTGCGCGCACAGGAACGCGCCCTGCAGCTCGCTCATGCGCAGCTGCAGACCCGCAAACGCGTGCTCGCGCGCTGCGAGTTCCTTGTTCTCGAGCTTGGCCTCGAAGAACGGACGGACGAACCCAAGATCGTGATACCGGATGGCGCGGACATAGAACTCCTCGTTGTTGGTGAACAGCATGCCGCCCTCGCCGCTGGTGATCATCTTGTGCGTCTGAAAACTTGTAATGGCGATATCGCCAAAGCTGCCGAGGAGCTTGCCGTGATAGCTGCCGCCAAGCGCCTGCGCGCAGTCCTCAATGATGATCAGGTTATGCGCGCGCGCGATGCGGACGATCTCGTCCATCTTCGCCGGCGCGCCCTGGTAATGAACCGGAATGACCGCCTTCGTTTTCGGGGTGATCTTCCGTTCAAAATCGGCGGGATCCATGTTCAGATCGTCACCAATGTCTGCAAAAACCGGCGTAGCCCCCATGGTTACGAGCACGCAATAATCCGTATACCACGCGAAACTGGGGATGATCACCTCGTCGCCGGGGCCGATGCCCGCCGCAGCAATCGCGCACAACAGCGCAGCGGAACCGCTGGAAACCGCCAAAGCATATTTGCAGTCCAGCCGTTTTTGAAACATCTCCTCGAGCGTCTTGACCTTCTCCGGGTTGCCAACGCCGTAATGGCGGAACGGGCTCTGTTCACGGACGACGTCCGCCAGCTCGTTCAGCTCCTCCTGACCGATCAGGGAGGCGCCAAGCATATGCGTGGGGAATGGGGTTGTGCGTACGGGCTTTCCGCCGTTGATTGCAAGTGTTTCCATTTTTCTGTCCTTTCGGTTCGTCTGTTAAAAATCGTTATCGGCCTTCTGTGTGCGGTTTTTCCGCCAGCTTGCGGTAAACGGTCGGTGCAAAGCCGGTATAAGCCTTGAAGGTCTTGCTAAAATGATACTGATCGTAAAAGCCGAGCTGCGAGGCAATCTGCGAGATGGAGAGCGTGGTGGAGAGCAGCAGCTCGATCGCCTTCTCTATCTTGCATTGCTGGATGTAGTTCGTGATGGTCTGGTTGGTGGCCTGCTTGAAAATCTTGCTCAGATGGCAGGCGCTGATCGACACCACATCCGCCAGCTCCTGCAGCCGCAGGGAGGAATTCAGATGGTTGCTGATATAATACTTGATCTCGTTGGCAACCTGTTCGTTCCAGCCCATCTCCGTTGCTTCATCGACGAAGGCGAACTTCCGCTCGATGAGCATCAGGAAGAACTGAAGATACGTTACGATGGCGTCCAGACGCTCCGGGGTGATCGGCCGTTCCTTCGTCTCGCCGAGCGCCTCGTTGATGATGAAGCTGCCCGGCAGAATCAGATCGTACCCCCATTCCTTCCGGGAGCTGTCCTTCTCGTAGGTCGTGTAGCCGGTACGGATCATGTCGCCGGTCACGTTCATCCACATCATGGACGCGAGGCTGTCGTCTCCCTCCAGAAAGCCGAGCCGGTGCACCGTGTTTCTGGGGACAATGGCGAGCTGTCCGGGCCGCAACTGATAATAGCGATCCTCGAGCTGCAGCAGGCTGCAGCCATCCACCTGAATCGCCACCTCAAAAAAACCGTGACTATCAAATTCGCTGAAGGGAGGCCGGTCAAAGCAAAACGGCCTCGGCGCTTCCGTCGTTCCGTTCTCGGGGATCAGGTTGACAAACCATTCACCCAGCGTATCACGGGTCAGAGCTGTGCGCGTTCTGCCGATCAATGCGATGATCTGCGATGCAAATTCGGTTTTTTCCGCTTCGTTGGCCGGGCCAATGAGCGCTGTCATGCCATCGCCTCCTGCAGCAGATATGAAGGAGGCCCATCCGCCGGAAAGCCTTCCGGTTAGCCGGCGGACAGGCCGTCTTGTTGCTACCTGTCAGCGTTCAGCAGACGCATTAGCCGCCGTAAACGCCGTTCTCCTTCAGGATGGAGATGGTCTCCGCCTCGCACTCTCTGAGGAAGTTCCAGATGGCCTCATCGTCGCCGTAGAATTCCGGCGTCGCCCAACCGACGGTGGACAGGCGCTCTGCGAACTTGGTCTGGATCTCATCGTTGCAGGCCAGGGACGGATACTGATAGACCTCCTTGCCTTCGAGCGAGAACGCTGCGAGGACTTCGGGGTCAACGCCTTCGACGACCACGTCGTTACGGCCGGAGAACCAACCGCTGGACTTGGCCTGGGCCGCCTGATTCTCGGGCTCAAGCATGAAGAGGATGAAGTCCCACGCTGCCGCGGTCTTCGCTGCATCCTTGCCGTCGCCGAGGACGTACCAGTTGTTGGTCTGGAGCATGCCGGCATTCCAGAGCGGGAACGCACCGTAGTTCAGATCCGGAGCATTCTTCGCGATGTCGGGGATGACCCAGTGCTCGCGCACGAACATGGCGGTCTGCTCGGCCTCAAAGCCGGCGGAGTCGGAGCCGATGTCGGCGTTGCAGGTCTTGTCGCCCCAAACGATGTCGATGTACATCTTCAGGGTGTCAAAACCGGCCTGGTTGCAGTAATCGGGGACGAACTTGCCGTCTTCGACTTCCTTCACGATGGAATGGCCTTCCTGCATCATCCAGATCCAGAACTTCTCACCGATGCCGGAGCCGCCGCCCGTGAGGCGCAGGGAGATACCGGAACGGATGAGGTTGCCGTTGTCGTCAAACTTGGCCAGCTTCTTGGACAGCGCGACGATGTCGTCAAAGGACTTCGGCGCATCGGCCTCGGTCAGACCGGCTTCCGCCCACATATCCTTGTTGTAGTAGATCGCGCCTGCGGAAATGAGGCTCGTTACGGAGTAGGCGGTGTCGTTCACATAGCAGTAGTTGCGGACGGGCTCGTCAAACACGCCGGAGTCAATGAACTCCACCACGTTGGCCGGCGCCGGCTGCGCATAACCTGCTTCCACAAAGCGGAGGAAGAAGGTCGGGTCGATCGAGACGATGTCCGGGCCGGAGCTTGCCGGCAGCGCGGTGCTCAGCTTGGTCTCCACATCGCGGAGGTTGAAGCTCGTGCACTCAATCGTCACGTTGGGGTGCTTCTCGTTGTACGCCTTGGCCATATCGGCAAGCCATTCATCGAATTCCGGATAGCCGATCCAGAGCGTCAGTTTGATGTCGCCAGCTTCGTCGATGTTCACATCGCTGGTGTCGGGCGCCGTGTTGGCAGAACCATTGTCCGCCGGGGTCTTGCTGCAGCCTGCAAACAGCATCGTGACGCAGAGCAGTGCCAGCAACATTGCCAGGAACTTTTTCATGTTCTTTCCTCCTTGTTTTTGTATCTGGTTGCCATTTTTCACCGGAGATCCGGTGAAAACCTTTCGCCTTATTCGCCGCAGCGACGGAAGCGCTTTTGCTCAAAGCCGTCGATCGCGCGGTAGTCGCCGGTGTACCAGCCGGAGTGCACAACGCCGGGAGCCATGTAGAGCTCGTCGCCAGCCTTCAGCGTGCCAACCTCCTCGCCGTCGAGAACCAGACGGTACTCGCCGCTGAGCACGTGGCAGTACTCGCCGTAATCGTGGGAATGGGGCTCGCAGTAACCGCCCTTGCCGTCGCGGGTGACCCACATGACAAGCTGCGTGCCGTTGGCGCCTTCATAAACGTAGCCCTTCATGCCGCCGGCCATGTTATCGGTAGCGACTTCATTGACAGGGTTCATCACAAACTCTGCGGGGAAAGTCGTGCTGTCCGATGACTTGTGCCAAATGTACCGGCTGTCCTTCTTTTCCATGGTTGTTCCTCCTGAGATAGTTGTTCTGCTTTGTAACGAGATTCTCAGCGATTCTCCGCGCGGATGCCCTGCGCAATACTTAGAAATTGATTGTCATCTTATTTTATCTTTTTGGTTACATGGATTCCATGTATATTTTTGTTCTATCTGATGTAATTTTTGGACATGCTGTCGACACATTCCGGCCCTTCCATGCTGAAAAAAGCGAGGAAATCCAGCAAAAATCCGCGTTTTTTCTACACGATTCACAGAAAATGAATGGAAATGTGAAAAAACTGTGAAATGCTGTTTTCAATATTCTTCTGTCATCCTGCGCCGCAGCCGTGCCATCCGGCAAGCGCATGCCCGGCTTCTGTTACATCAGTGCTGCGCCCCTTCCGTTTTGCAGCACTTCGGTGCGGACGGCGCCCGCTCCTGCCGCAGGCTCAGCATCAGAACAGCACCGATGATCATCGCCAGCCCGATCAGCTTCATGGGCTCTGCGGCCTCCTGATACAGCACGATCCCCGTCAGCGCGGCGACAACCGGCTCCAGCATGGAAATCGTTGCGGCAACCCCGGCCTCCAGCGTTGTGAGCGCCTCCTCATAGAGCAGGTAGGGCACGAGGCAGCAGCCCGCAGCGATGAACAGCGCGAGAAACGCCGTTTTGCCATCGAGCAGCAGCGCCGCCGACCGCGCGTCAAACCCGGCCAGCGGGATCGACGCCGCTGCGGCAAACGCAAACGTATAGAAAAATACCGTGCTTTTACCGTACTTTTTGAGCGCCAGCTTGCTGAACACGGTGTACAGCGCATACCCGACGCCGGAGCCCATGCCGAGCAGAATGCCCTTGAAGGACGGCATCGCCGCGCCGATGGCACCGGAGGAGAGCACGCACCCGGCGAACGTCACGGCGACCGCCGCGGCCTTGAGCCACGTCATACGCTCGCGGAACACCCAGACCGAGAGCACCGCCACGATCGCGGGCGCGGTATACATCATGATCGCCGCAACGCCGATGGCGCACTCCTGCATGGCGCTGAAGTAGCACCAGGTAAAGAACACGAAGCTGACGATGCCCGTACACAGGAACAGGTAGCAATCGCGCAGGCGGATGCGAAAGCTCCCGCGGTCGGTGGCAAGCAGGATCAGTCCGTACAGCACCGCCGTGCCGGTGACGCGAACCGCGACGATCTGCATCGGCGTCAGCCCGGCCGCGCGCAGCTCCGTCACAAAAATGCCGATCACGCCCCAGAGACAGGACGCGATCAGCACATACAGGCAGGCCCTGAGCTTCCGGTTGTTCATACCCCGGCCTCTCATTTGGCTGCACTCTTCTCCATCGACAGCTGCCGGTTCAGCAGCTCGAGAATCAGAATCAGGTTGCGAATGATATGGTACGGATCCTTGACCGGCAGCGCAACGACCTTCTCCTCGGGCTGTCCGTTGCGCGTGCGGATCTGCACCCACTCGCGGACCTCGCGGTCCGGGTTCGGGAAGGTATGGAACGTATAGTCGAAGATCCGGCGGTACCAGTCAAAGAACCGTTCGTCGCCGCTGCGGAACCCGCAGAGCAGCGTGCTGTAAAGCGCTTCGGAATGCACCCACCAGAGCTTGTCGCTCCAGCCCGCAAGCTGCTTGGTCATCGGCTCGTCCTTCACGCCGGTCATGTCGCCGGCCGGCTGACCGCCGCTCGCGTCGCCCAGATGGATCAGGCCGCCGTACGGCTCGTCCCATCCGTTCTCCAGCGCGCGCAGCGCGATCGCATAGATCCGCTCGTTCCACTCGGGTTTCCGGCACAGATCGGCCGCGTCGAGCAGGAACCAGACGTCCTCAATCGTATGTCCCGGGTTGATATGGCGGCCGAGAATCTGCGGGAAGAACCGATTGTCCTCCGTAATGACCTCGTGCAGCGCATTGTTCTCATCGACGAAGTGGTCGAGAATATCCGCCGCATAGCGCTCGAGATCCGCGAGCAGCGCCGCGCCGTCCGCCGGGGCGAGCTTCTCCGCCGCGCGATACAGCTCCCGCGCGGTGTTCGACAGGATCATCGGGATGCCGTGCGCGCGATACTGCTTGGACAGCGGGTACGGCAGCGTGTTGAACTCCCTCCGCTCCACGCGGTCCACCACGGACTCGTACAGCCGCTTTGCAAACCGGTACGCGGCCATGTCGCCGCTTGCGTAGGCATACATGCCCAACCCGCCGATCACAAAGCAGTCCGCATAGATGCTCATATCGAGCGGCGCGCCCTTTTCAACCTCCTTGGGCGAGCCGTCGCGCTCCATCAGGAACACGCAGCGCCAGTCGTCCTCACCCATCAGGCAGTGCTGCATCAGGAACGCCGCACCGTTTTTCGCCAGCTCAAGGAACCCGGCCCGCTGCTTCGAGGTGAACGTGGGCGCATCCATCACCGCAAGGCGGGAGAAGCACCACACAAAGCGGCCCTGGCTCCAAGTGTATTTATCGTGCGACACAAGGCGCGTGCCGTCGTTGCTGAAGCAGTTCAGAAACCCGCCGTATTCCCGGTCGATGCACTGGGGCAGCCAGAAGGACAGAATGTTCTGCTGCAGCTCGTTCTCATAGAAACCGTAAGCGGTGTACAGGGGCTCAAACTCCATCGCTCTCTCCTCCTCTTACAAAGGATTCTGCAAATTGCCTGCGGCGAGGCCGGATTACATGAGGCGAACCTTACCCTTGAAGCGGGCGATGAACTGGTTGTTCCAGTCGTCGCCGCCCGGGCAGTTGCCGCTCTTCCACAGCGGTACCTCTACGCCCCGCTCGCCCAGAATCTGCGCCGCCATCATCATCAGGC
>JAQXRK010000221.1 GCA_029218485.1 bacterium
GGAGCACGTGTCCGATCGGGTGCTGTACTACATGAACAAGCCGTCGAGCGAGCTGTACGAGCGGTTTGAACAGCGCTATCGCCAGCTGAACCGGCGGGCCGGGAGGGAGCAGTATACCGTTCCCTATCTGATGTCATCCCATCCCGGGTCAGAATTGTCAGATGCGATTTTGCTCGCCTGCTATCTCAAGAAGCGGGGGCTTAGGCCGCAGCAGGTGCAGGATTTCTATCCGACGCCCGGTACGCTATCCACCTGCATGTACCATACCGGCCTTGATCCGCGCACCATGCGGCCGGTCTATGTCGCCAAAAGTCCACATGAAAAGCGCATGCAGCGCGCGCTGATGCAGTACTATCTGCCTCGCAATTTTGGGCTGATCCGGCAGGCGCTTCGTCAGGCCGGCCGGGAAGATCTGATCGGATATGGAAAAGATTGCCTTGTTCCGCCCGAAAATGCCAAACCCGGCAAGAATGCTGTTGACAAATCAAGGCGTAATCGATAAAATAAACGATGGTCGTATTTTCGGAGGAATATCTATGGAACTGCAGATTGCAGCAGCCCTCAAGCAGGTCGGCGAACCGTTTTCCTTTGCGCTGACAGAACCCCTCCCGCCGCAGCAGTTCGGCGGACGCGCCGTGGTGTGTGCCGCGCCGCTGTCCGTGACCGGACAGTATGTGTTTGACGGCAAGGGGATCAGCGTGGAAGGCGCCGTAAAAACGTGCCTTCAGTCGGTTTGTGCACGCTGCGCCGAGACCTTTGAAGAGCCATTGGAGTTTGGCTTTTCGGAGCGGTTTTGCAAGCCTGCGGAGATAGAGGAGGATTCCGAAGCCTATCCCTTCGAGGGAGACCGGTTGTCGCTCGATCAGGCTGTATTGGACAACCTGTTCCTGCACCTGCCGCTCACAAGCGTTTGCAGGCCGGATTGCAGGGGCCTCTGTCCGATCTGCGGAACAAACCGCAACCTGACGCCCTGCGACTGCGAACCGGCCCGGCCGATCAGCGCCTGGTCGGCGCTTGATGCGATACGAAATGAGGATTAAGGAGGTGTAATCATGGCAGTACCCAAGAGAAAAACTTCGAAGGCGAAGAGGGATTCGCGCAGAGCGAGCAACTTTACGCTGGAGCAGCCGAACCTGTCGGAATGCCCGCAGTGTCACGAGCTGAAGACTTCGCATACCGTTTGCAAGAAGTGCGGGTATTACGATGGCAAGCTCGTCATCGACATGGATCAGAAGGAAAAGAAGAACGCATAACTGCGTGCTGCCGTTCTGCTTCTATGAGCACCGTCTTTTTGAAAACAGGAAAGGACTTTCATCCTTGGGTGAGGGTCTTTTTTCCGTTCCCCGAACGCGGCAGACCGGTTCGTGCTGAATATGCGGTTCGGAGCTGATTGGGAAAGGAAAGCACATGAAACTGGCAATTGATGTAATGGGTGGCGATCATGCGCCCGATGCGATCCTCGAGGGATGTTTGCAGGCCCTGTCCATGCTGCAGCCCGAAACGGAGCTCCTGCTGTTCGGCGACAGCGCTGCGATCAACGGCAGCCTGCGAACGGTCGGCGATGCCGGAGGAAGGCTGCACGTATATCCGACGACCGAGGTCATCGGCTGCGATGAAGCGCCGACGCGCGCAATCCGTGCCAAGAAGGACTCTTCGCTGGTTCGCGCGGTGCAGGCGGTCGCGGATGGGGAGGCGGATTGCGTGGTGTCCGCCGGCAATACCGGCGCGCTCCTGACGGCCGCAACGCTGATTATCCGTCGGATCGATGGCGTAAAGCGCCCCGCTCTGGCGCCGTTGCTGCCAACGGTTGCTGGCAACGGCGTTCTCTTGATCGATAGCGGCGCGAACACGGACTGCAAACCCGCTTATCTGCAGCAGTTCGCCTTGATGGGCGCGGCATATATGCACAGCGTGCAGGGAATCGAAAACCCGCGTGTCGGCCTGCTCAACAACGGTGCGGAAGCCGAAAAGGGATCGGAGCTGACGAAGGCTGCGCATGCGCTGCTTCTGGAAACACCGGTCAATTTTGCGGGCAACTGCGAAGCAAGGGACGCTCTGTCGGGCGATGTGGATGTCCTCGTCTGCGATGGGTTTGACGGCAATGTGCTTTTGAAGGGCATTGAGGGTACTGTTGCTTCCATGCTCACTCTGCTCAAACAGAATCTGTATGCAACGCTGCGCACCAAGGCCGGTGCGGCGCTTGCCAAGCCAGCGTTCCGTGCGCTCAAGCACAAGCTGGATTACACCGAGCATGGCGGCGCGCCGCTGCTCGGCGTGAAGGGCGGCGTCATCAAGGCGCATGGCAGCTCGAATGCCACTGCGTTCTGCAATGCCGTTCTGCAGGCGGAGCGGCTGGTTGCAGCGGATGTGACCGGGCGCATTTCACAGGCGCTTTCTGCGCTTGTGAAGGAGGATTGACAGATTCGTCGACTTCATATAAAATATCTGCGTCGCAGAATATCCGGCGTCTGCCGGTGTTCTTAAGGGCTGATTGGAGAATGAGAGGGAGTTTTTTGTATGTATTTTGATAAAGTTCGTGAGATCATTACCCGCCAGTTGGATATCGATCCCGAGTCCGTTCAGATGGAGAGCCGTTTGATCGACGATCTGAAAGCGGATTCGCTGGATATCGTTGAACTGATCATGGATCTTGAGCAGGAGTTCGACGTGGAGATCCCCGACGAGGATCTGCCGAAAGTACAGACCGTTGCGGATATCGTAAACTTTTTGGAGAACCGCTGAGCGTTTGCTTTGCCGGCACGCCCGCATCGCATGGTGCGGGCTTTTTGTAAAGAAGGAGGTCTTTTATTGAGCCAATGGAGCGATAGCCTGCAGAGTTTGCAGCGAGATATCGGGTATACATTCTGCCGGCCCGAGCTGTTGGAAACGGCGCTGACGCATTCGTCCTTTGTCAAGGGCGATGGCGCGAGCGCCGCGCACAATGAGCGCCTGGAGTTTCTGGGCGACGCCGTTTTGGAGCTCAGCGTCAGCGAACGACTGTATTGCGGGCATCCCGACATGAACGAGGGGGAGATGACACGCCTCAGGGCCAGGCTGGTTTGCGAACAGGCGCTGTTTTTGGCCGCGCAGCCGATCGGCTTGGCTGCATATCTGCGGCTGGGGCATGGCGAGGATCGCTCCGGCGGCAGGAGCAAGCCGTCCGTCGTTTCGGATGCGCTGGAGGCGCTCATCGGCGCGATCTATCTGGATGGCGGTCTGGATTGCGCGCGCGCGTTTGTGCGGGAGCATGTCGTTTCCGAACTTTAAAAAACGGCCATGGCCGTTGTGGATAAGGATTATAAGACCCGTCTGCAGGAGTATGTCCAAAAAAGGCATATGGGAAAGCTCAGCTATGTGCTGGCCGGTGCAACCGGCCCGGAGCACAACAAATCGTTTACCATGTGCGTGCTGCTGGATGGTACAGAGATCGGCAGGGGTGAGGGCGGCACGAAGCAGAGCGCCGGCCAAATGGCGGCGGAGCGCGCGCTGGATCGGTTTTTGCGCGCACAAACGCAGCCGGATGGGGGGATGGGCGCATGCGACTGACCCGATTGGAAATCAATGGCTTCAAGTCCTTTGCAAAGAAGACGGAGCTGGTGTTCGAGGGCGGCAT
>JAQXRK010000222.1 GCA_029218485.1 bacterium
CAGGTCGGCCTTGCTGCCGGCAAGGCGCGTGCAAAGGATGCGGGACTGCTGCCCCGCGCCCACGCCGATGGCCTGGCCCTGACAGGCGTAGCACACGGAGTTGGACTGCGTGTATTTGAGCGTGATGAGCGCAACGATCAGGTCGCGCCGGGCCTCCTCGGGCAGGTCGCGGCTTTCGGTCACGATGTTCTGCAGCAGCGACGCGTCGATCCGGAAGTTGTTGCGGCCCTGCTCGAACGTGATGCCGAACACCTGCTTGCGCTCGCGCTCCGCGGGCACATAGTCCGGGTCGATGCGCACGATGTTGTAGCTGCCCTTGCGCTTGGTTTTGAGGATCTCCAGCGCTTCGGGCTGATAGCCCGGGGCGATGATGCCGTCGGACACCTCGCGCTTGATGAGCTGCGCGGTCGTGACGTCGCACTCGTCGGACAGGGCGATCCAGTCGCCGAAGGAGGATTGCCGGTCGGTGCCGCGCGCGCGGGCGTACGCCGTGGCGAGCGGGGAATCGTCCAGCCCCTCGATGTCGTCCACAAAGCACGCCTGCTTCAGCGCGCCGGACATGGGCACGCCCACGGCGGCGGAGGTCGGGCTGACGTGCTTGAACGAGGTCGCCGCCGGCATGCCGAGCGCCGCCTTCAGCTCCCTGACCAGCTGCCAGGCGTTGAACGCATCGAGGAAGTTGATGTAGCCCGGCTTGCCGCTGAGCACCTCGATGGGAAGGTCTTTGCCATCCTCCATAAAGATTCTTGCGGGCTTCTGATTCGGGTTGCAGCCATACTTGAGTTCCAGTTCGTTCATGCGTTTTGGCCTCCTTCTGCGTGTCGGTTGATGATCGCGGTGTCCGTTCTGCCGGTGGCCAGATCCACCGTGCGTACGAACAGGGACACCCGGTTGGCGGCGTTCAGCGCGCTCCAGACCGCGGCGGCGAGCGCCTCAGCCGTTTCGTTTCCGAATTCGATCCGGCGCGGCTCGCCCCGAAACGAGGGCAGCGGGCTGCCGTCGGTTTCATAGGTGCTGAGAAAATGACCAACCCCCGCGATGGGCGCGTCGTATTCAAAGAAGAACCGCTCGCAGCAGGCTGCGTCGCCGTCCGCGCTCTTGAGGATGGACAGCCGGTAGCCGCCGTCCGGCGCGAGCAGGCCGGAGATGCGCGGCGTCCAGTTCGGCCCGTCCGGCTCGAAGGTGCGCGTGCGCAGCGCGTCGGCGAACGGCTTGCCCGCGGCCAGATAGTCGCGGATGGTATCCGTCTGGTCGCCGTTGGTGACGATGGTATGGCCGTGCAGCGTGCGCACGGGGTGGTAGATGATCAGCGACGGGTCCGTCATTTTGGACGCGTCGAACGCGCGCGTGCGGATGCCGTCATCCGTCGCTTCAAACACGCGGTTGCGGCTGTTTTCGCTGCGGCCCATGATAAAATACACGATGACCGCGCGCTCGTTGTCGGCCGAGCGGCCAAGCGCGATGCCGCGGCCGGGGTACGGATTGCCCGAAAGCATGTCAAAGAAATTCATACAAACGCTCCCTTCGCGCACGATGCGCCGCCCGATTGCGCCGCACCGGTTTTTTTCGGCGCCACAACGGCCTTTTCAGACGCTGCGGCGCTCCTTTTCAAGCTCTGCGGCGACCTTTTCCAGCGCCGCCGGCAAAATCTTCCATTCGGCCTGCTCCATGACCCGCCTCTGCAGCGTTTCGGGCGTATCGCCCTCCTCGATGTCGACGGCCTTTTGCAGGATGATCCTGCCGCCGTCCGGCACCTCGTTGACGAAATGCACCGTTGCGCCGGTGACCTTGACGCCGTAGGCGAGCGCCGCCTCATGCACGCGCAGGCCGTAGAAGCCCTGCCCGCAGAAGGACGGGATCAGGGACGGGTGTACGTTGATGATGCGGTTCTCATACCGCTTTGTGAAATCCGCGCTGAGGATGGACAGAAAGCCGGCCAGCACGATCAGCTCGATGCCGTGCGCCTCCAGAAGCCGGAGGAGCGCCGCCTCAAAGTCCGCCTGCGACGCGCAGGCCTTCCGCGACACCGTTTCGGCGGGGATGCCCGCCGCCGCCGCGCGCTCGAGCGCGTACACGCCGGGCTTGCTCGAAACCACCAGCGCCAGCGAGGCGCTCCCGAGCGCGCCCGCATCGCGCGCGTCGATCAGCGCCTGCAGATTGGTGCCGCCGCCGGATACGAATACCGCCGTTCTGACGCTCATGGCCGTTTTCCTCCGTCATACCGAATGGCGCCCGGGCAGCTCTGCCGGGACGCGGGGACGATTGCAGGGCTCAGCATAGCGTGACGCCCTCGCCGGAAACCGTGTGCCCGAGCAGCACCGGCCGCTCGCCGGCCTGCTCCAGAACCGCCATGGCGGCGTCCAGATCGGCGGCCGCGACGATGAGCGTCATGCCCACGCCCATGTTGAACGTGTTGAACATGTCGCGCTCATCCACATGGCCCGCCCGCCGGATCATATCGAAGATCGGGAGCACCGGCACGGCGCGCTTTTCGATGCTCGCGCCGATGCCGTCCGGCAGGCTGCGCGGGAGGTTTTCGTAGAAGCCGCCGCCGGTGATGTGCGCGATGCCCTTGACCGCGACGCTTTCGAGCAGCCGGAGCACCGGCTTCACATAGATGCGCGTGGGCGTGAGCAGCGCCTCGCCGAGCGGCATGCCCAGCGCGTCCACATGGCGGCCAAGGTCCGCGTGCTCGACGTCGAACACCTTGCGCACGAGGGAGAACCCGTTGGAGTGCACGCCGCTGGAGCGCAGGCCGATGATCGCATCGCCCGGCGCGACCATCCGCTTGTCGAGGATGCTCTGCCTGTCCACGATGCCGACCGAGAAGCCGGCCAGATCGTAGTCGTCCGCGGCCATGGTGCCGGGGTGCTCCGCCGTTTCGCCGCCGATGAGCGCGCAGCCGGCCTGCACACAGCCCTCCGCCACGCCCGATACGAGCGTGGCCACCTTTTCGGGCGTGTTTTTGCCGATGGCGATATAATCGAGAAAGAACAGGGGCTTTGCGCCGCAGCAGATGATGTCGTTGACGCACATGGCCACGCAGTCGATGCCGACCGTGTCGTGCTTGTCCATCAGCTGCGCGATGCGCTGCTTGGTGCCCACGCCGTCGGTTCCGGAGACCAGCACCGGCTCCCGCATGCCCATAAGATCCGGCGCGAACAGGCCGCCGAAGCCGCCGATGCCGGATACGACGCCGGGGATGACGGTGCGCTCCACATGCTCCTTCATGAGCTGAACGCCCCGGTAGCCCGCCTCAATGTCCACGCCGGCGGCGGCATAGGCGGCAGAGTGAGAATTTTTCATGCAAGCGCCTCCTCAGTCTCTTTCCAGCTTTTGTTCAAAGCGGTATTTTTCCCGCACCCGGGAAACGGGAACGGGATAGTTGCCGGTGAAGCAGCCGTCGCAGAAGCGCAGCTTGCAGCCGGCGGCCAGCTTGTGGACGCTGTCCACGCTGAGATAGCCGAGGCTGTCGGCCCCCAGCATCCGGGCGATCTCCTCCGTCGTGCGGCCGCAGGCGATCAGGTGGTCCCGCGAGTCGATATCGGTGCCGAAGTAGCAGGGGTTCAGGAACGGGGGCGCGGATACCCGGATATGCACCTCGGAAGCGCCGGCGTCCCGCAGCAGCCGGACGATCCGCGCGCTGGTGGTGCCGCGGACGATGGAATCGTCGATCATGACCACCCGCTTGCCCCGCACGGCCGAGGCGATGGGGTTGAGCTTGATGCGCACCTTGTCCTCCCGGACCTGCTGGCCGGGGGCGATGAAGGTGCGGGCGATGTATTTGTTCTTGACGAAGCCGATGCCGTAGGGGATGCCGGACTGGCGGGCATAGCCGATGGCGGCGTCGATGCCGCTGTCGGGCACGCCGATGACGATATCCGCCTGCACCGGGTGCTCGAGCGCGAGAAACGCGCCGGCGCGCAGGCGCGCCTCGTGGACGGAGGAGCCGTCCATGATCGAGTCGGGCCGGGCAAAATAGATGAACTCGAACACGCACATGCTGCTATCGCACTGGCCGCAGTGCTCCCGGAGCGACCGCAGGCCGTCCTTATCCACCACCACGATCTCGCCCGGGTCCACATCGCGGAGGAAGTGCGCGCCAACGGCGTCGAGCGCGCAGCTCTCGGAGGCAAAGACATATCCGCCGTCCAGAACGCCGATGCAGAGCGGCCGGAACCCATGGGGGTCGCGGACGGCGATCAGCTTCTGGGAGGACATGATGACCAGCGAGTAGGCGCCCTGAATCTCGTTCATGGCGGCGGATACGGCCGCTTCGATCGACGGGGCGCGCAGGCGCTGGCTCGTGATCGTATAGGCGATGACCTCGGTATCGCTCGTGGTGTGGAAGATGGCGCCGGTCAGCTCCAGCTTTTCGCGCAGCTCCGCGGCGTTGGTCAGGTTGCCGTTGTGCGCCAGAACCATGGAGCCCTTGACGTGGTTGATGAACAGCGGCTGCGCGTTGGCGCGGCTCTTGCTGCCGGTGGTGGCGTAGCGCACATGGCCGACCGCCATGGTGCCCTCGCCGAGGCGCTGCAGCGCCTCGGGGGTGAACGCCTCGCTGACCAGACCCACGTCCTTGTGGCAGGTGATGACGCCGTCGTCGTTGACGGCGATGCCGGCGCTCTCCTGGCCGCGGTGCTGCAGCGCAAACAGGCCGCGATAGGTCAGCCCCGCGACATCCTGCTCCCGGGTGGCGCGCACGCCGAACACGCCGCACGCCTCGTGCAGATCCCCCTCCGGGATGGGGCGCCCGTTACTCTGCATCATGGTCCAGCAGACGCTTCATGATCTCGGTGTAAGCGTCCTCCACGCCGCCCATATCCCGGCGGAAACGATCCTTGTCCAGCTTCTCATGGGTCTCGGAATCCCACAGGCGGCAGGTGTCGGGGCTGATCTCATCGGCCAGCACGATGGTGCCGTCGGCG
Organism: bacterium; assembly: GCA_029218485.1. Classification (GTDB taxonomy): domain Bacteria; phylum Bacillota; class Clostridia; order Christensenellales; family CAG-138; genus Aphodomorpha. The sequence continues at coordinate 4,929 of JAQXRK010000222.1, forward strand.
GTCTTGCCGAACTCCAGCTTGAAGTCCACCAGCGTCACGCCGCATGCCGCCCAGAAGGCCTTCAGCACATCGTTGACGGCGAAGGCATACCGCTTGATCAGCTCGATCTCGGCCGGCGTGGCCAGCTTCAGCGCGATGGCGTGATAGCTGTTGAGCAGCGGATCGTGCAGGTCGTCGTTCTTATAGGAAAACTCGATGGTGGGCTGGTCGAACACGATGCCCTCCTCCACGCCGTAGCGGGACGCGAAGTGGCCGGCCGAGATGTTGCGCACGATGACCTCCAGCGGCACGATCTCCACCCGTTTCACCAGCGTCTCCCGGGGCGAGAGCTCCCGCACGAAATGCGTGGGGATGCCGGCCCGCTCCATCCGGGCCATCAGGCGGTTGGTCATCTGGTTGTTGATCGCGCCCTTGCCCGCGATGGTGCCCTTCTTCAGGCCGTCCAGCGCGGTGGCGTCGTCCTTGTAGTCCACGATGAACAGTTCGGGATCGTCGGTGCGGAAGACCTTCTTCGCTTTTCCCTCATAAACTTGATCCAGCTTTTGCATAATACCGCTTCCTGCCTCTTTCGATTTTTTCTGGGTCGTTGCTGTTCCTTACGGCCGCTCTTTCCGGCGCGGCCGTCCCGCTGCGTTTGCCCGCGCCCGCCGTTTCCCGCGGGGTGGGCCGCCGCGCAGCGCCGGCGTTATCGATACTGTTCCCTGAGACGCGCATCGGCCTCCAGCACGGCCGCCGTTTCCGCTGCGCGGTGCGCCGCGAGCTTTTCGGCCAAAGCGCCGTCGGTGACGGCCAGAATCTCGATGGCCAGCAGCGCCGCGTTCTTCGCGCCGTCGACCGCCACGGTCGCCACCGGGATGCCGGATGGCATCATGACCGTGGAGAGCAGCGCGTCCATGCCGTCCAGCTGCGCGCCCCGGCACGGAACGCCGATGACCGGCAGCGTCGTATTCGCCGCCAGCGCCCCGGCCAGATGCGCCGCCATGCCGGCAAACGCAATTAAAACAGAAAATCCGTTCACCCGTGCCGCCGCAGCAAACTCCCTTGCTTCGTTCGGACACCGATGAGCGGATAGTACGCGCACCTCTACCGGAACGCCGTATTCCTTCAACACGCCGATCGCCTTTTCGGCTACCGGCAGATCGCTGGTGCTGCCCAGCACCACGGCAACTCTCTGCATTTCAACACCCTCCTGAAAACAAAAAGGTATTCCAACCCCTTACGCAGTTGGAATACCCAGACGGCCGGCATTCGTAAACACATTCCTTTCTGTTCCCCTGTGGTGCTCCACATTTCCGTCAGTCACAGAAAAAAGTACCGCTTCATTATATCAAACCGTTCGCGCCGTTGCAAGCCCTTTCGCCAATTTTTTGGCGGTGCGGGGGAACGGCGGGGAGGATGGGCCGCTGTTGACAAAGTGCGCCCGGCCGCATATGATGGGATCATCTTTACAAACAAAAAGGAGGGTGGGCCATATGGCAAAGCCGTTTGTGCCGCAGGAGAAGCTGAGCAAAAAGGCAAAGCGCGAGCTGAACCGAAGGAAACGACAGATTTGGGAGATCTCCCCCATAACGCGCAGGAGCGAAAACCGGAAGCGCTATGACAAAAAGAGGCGGTACCGCATCGATGATGACGGCACCGCCTTTTTTTGATCCGTTTTCCGCGCGCTATTTCTCCGCGACCCCATCCTGCGCCGGATCCTCCCGCCATTCGACGCGATCGAGCGCGCCGGGGAGCAGCGCCCCGAGCGGATTGGCCGGGTCGAGCCATGCGCGCGCCCCGGCTTCCGGGATGAGCACGGGCATGCGGTCGTGGATGAAGCGGATCGCGTCCGCGGCGGGGCGGGTCAGCACGACAAATTCGGGCAGATTGCCGGGGCGCGGGCGGTAAAGGCCGGCAAGGAAGGCCCGCTGCGCGCCGGCGGGGCGGATGGCGTGCCGGACGCGGCCGCCGTTTCGCGCCTCCCATTCATAGTAGTGCGACAGCGGGATCAGGCAGCGCCGGGCTTTCGCGCTTTCGGCAAACGTGGGCTTGACGGCGGCGGTCTCCGCGCGGGCGTTGATGAGCGGGCGCGGCTGCCCCTGCTGACGAAACCCCCACTGCATCGCGAAGGCACAGGGCACGAGACGGCGGCTGTTGGCGATCACCGCCGCCACCTGCGAGGGAAAGACCTCGCCCGACCGGCAGACGACCGAGCCGTCCGGCGGGAGGTTCCTCGGCTGCGCATCGCCCGTGACGAGGCGGATGGCCGCCTCCAGATCGGCCTTTGCAACATAGTATCGACCGCACATGCGCTTCTCCCTCCGTCAACCTTCCAAATCGCAGGGCTGTGCGCCGCCCTGTGCGCGCGCGATTGTGAGGCGCTGCCGCCATTTGCCGGAGCGGAACCGGCGAAGCAGCAGCAGACAGCGGCACGTATTGTCGAGCACCATCATCACCCACACGGCGCTTAGGCCGAGGTGGAACCCATAGATCATCAGCGCGGAGCCGAGCACGCGCACGCCCCATGAGGTGCAGACCGCGTACAGCACGGGCGGCCGCGTATCCCCCATGCCGTTGAACACGCCCTCGAGAACGACCAGCATGCCGTAGACCGGCTCGGAAACCGACACGATGCGCAGTACCGCCGCGCCCAGCCGGACAACGGCCTCGTCCGGCGCAAACAGGCGCATCAGCGCGGGCGCAAGGAAGAACAGCAGCGCGCCCGCCGCCAGCATCAGCAGCGCGGCCGCCGCCGAGAGCAGAAAGCCGGTGCGGCGGAGCTTTCGCTCGTTCCCCTCGCCGGCGGCGTTCCCCGCGAGCGTCGCCGCCGCGGCCTGCAGCCCGTAGCCGGGCACATAGAACGCCTGCTCCGCCTGAATGGCGATGGTGTGCGCCGCAAGCGGCACCACGCCGAGCCGCGCAATGAGCGAGGAGAACAGGATGTGGCCGAAGCAGATCACGCCGCGCTGCAGCGCCACGGGCAGCGCGATGGACAGGCAGCGCGAGAGCACCGCGCGGTCGGGATGGAAGCCCGTGCGGCGAAAGCCGAACCGGGGATTTTGAACAAACCGCAGAAACATCAGCACGCCGCCGATGCTGAGCGAAACCGCCGTGGCGATCGCCGCGCCGCGCACGCCGAGCCCGGCGCCGTACACCGGCACGCGCCCGATCCGCCGCGACGGGAAGATGAGAAAGAAGTTCAGCACGATGTTCACGCCGTTCATGACCAGGCCGATCAGCATCGGCGTTTTCATGTCCGACACGCCGCGCAGCGCGCCCGAGAGGGTCAGCACGGCCGCGCGGAACACCAGCGGGATCGAGACGATCGTGAAATAGGCGGTCGCGTCCGCGCGGATGGCCTCGTCGCCGCCGAGCCAGCCGGCCAGAAACGGCGCAATGCCGAGGCACACGGCCGTGAGCAGCGCGCCGGTGAACAGCGTCAGAAACAGCGCCTGCTGCCCGGCGCGGTTGAGGAGCGCTTCGTCGCCCGCGCCGTCCGCCTGCGCGCACACGGAGAGCACGCCCACGCCGGCCACGCCCGCAAGGCTCGAGACGAGCCAGCCGACCGTTGCCGTCAGCCCGACGGCGGCCGAGGCGTTCGCGCCCAGCGCGCCCACCATGGCCGTGTCCGCATAGACGACGAGCGTGGCGAGCGCCTCCTGCACGATGGCCGGCCAGGCCAGACGGCCGATGGCCCTCCAATCCGCTTTGCTCTCCTGCATGACTCCCCGTTTCCTTTCCCGCACCGCTATCGATCGATACAGCGCATTATACCGAAAACGGCCGCGCTTTGCAACGCTCCGCCGGGCCGCAGCCCCGCGCAAAAGCGGCCGAAGCCTTTACAGAAACATGCCGATTTGCTAAGATAAAGGTAGCATTTTGCCTGCACATCCACTCGCAGACGCCAGAATCTTACGGTAAAGGAGCGAATCGTCTTGGATCAAAAGTATGAACCGCTGTTCACCCCATGGAAGATCGGGAATGTGGAGATCAAGAACCGCATCGTCCTGTGCCCCATGGGCGGAACCTCCCTGTTCGGCTGGATGGAGCCGAACCACTTTGACCGCGAAGCCGCAAACTTTTTCCTCGAGCGCGCAAAGAACAACGTGGGCCTGATCATTCCCGGCATCGCGCCGCTGCGGGACACCATCGGCGGCCGGTGGCTCTATCAGAACAAGAAGATGTTCGGGGAGCTCAAGGACTTCATGACCCAAATCCATGCAATGGGCGCCAAGCTGTTCGTCCAGCTCACGGCGGGCTTCGGCCGCTCCTTCGCCATCACCGACCCGCTCATCATGCTGCACAACAACCCCGTGCTCCGCACGATCGCCAAGCCGATCCTCGACGCGCAGTACCTGTGCGCAAGCCCGAGCGAGCTGCCGTCGCGCTGGTCGGACAAGGTGACCTGCCGCGCGCTGACCGTGGAGGAGATCCACGAGATGATCGAGGCGTTCGCAAAGACCGCCGCGCTGTGCAAGGAGGCCGGCGTGGACGGCGTGGAGGTGCACGCGGTGCACGAGGGCTACCTGCTCGACCAGTTTACGCTGCCCTATACGAACAAGCGCACCGACGAGTACGGCGGCTCGTTTGAAAACCGCTATCGCTTCCCGGTCGAGATCGTCAAGGCGATCAAGGGCGTCTGCGGCGAGGACTACCCGGTTTCGCTGCGGTATTCGGTCGTGTCCAAGACCAAGGGCTTCTGCGAGGGCGCGGTGCCCGGGGAGACATACACCGAAGTGGGGCGCGACATGGAGGAGAGCGAGCGGGCGGCCAAATACCTGCAGGACGCCGGCTACGACATGCTCAACGCCGACAACGGCACCTACGACGCGTGGTACTGGGCACATCCCCCGGCGTACATGCCGCTCAACTGCACCCTCGAGGATGTGGCGCACATCAAGCAATTCGTGGACATTCCGGTCGTCTGTGCCGGCCGCATGGAGCCGGAGGAGGGCGCCGAGGCCGTGAAGGCCGGCCGCATCGACGGCGTGGGCGTCGCCCGCCAGTTCCTGGCCGACGGCGAGTGGGTCACGAAGCTCATGGAGGACCGCACGGAGGACATCCGCCCCTGCATCTGCTGCCACAACGCCTGCTTCAACCTCACGCACTACAAGGGCGTGGCCAACGACCAGGATCTGTCCGACACGGCGGGCATGGCGCGCTGCGCGCTCAATCCGCCGACCATGCAGCACAACAAGTACCGGATCGTCCCGGCCGCCAAGCCGAAGAGCGTTGCCGTGATCGGCGGCGGCATCGGCGGCATGGAGGCGGCCCGCGTGGCCGCGCTGCGCGGACACCGGGTCACGCTGTATGAAAAGAGCGGCGCGCTCGGCGGCGTGTTCATCGCGGCGGCGGCACCCTCCTTCAAGGAGAAGGACCGCGACCTGATCGCATGGTACAGGCGCGAGATGGAGCGGCTGCCGGTCGAGGTCAAACTCAACACCGAGGTACAGGACATCGACGCGCTTGGCGCGGACGCGGTCATCATCGCCACCGGCGCGAAGGCGAAGAAGCTCCCCGTCAAGGGGGCCGAGCTGGCCATGGACGCCACGGAATACCTGCTCGGGGAGAAGACGGTCGGCGAGCGCGTGGCCATCATCGGCGGCGGCCTGACCGGCTGCGAGATCGCCTACGACCTGTATTTGCAGGGCAAAAAGCCCACGATCGTGGAGATGAAGGACGACCTGATCGCGGTCAAGGGCGTGTGCCTCGCCAACTCCAGCTACCTGCGCGATTTCTTCAAGGCCAACGGCGTGCCGGTGCATCTCGAAACGAAGCTCAGCGCGGTGCAGGAGGACGGCGTGATCGTGACGGGCAAGGACGGCGAGCCGTTCAGGATCGAGGCGGACAGCGTGATCCTCTCGGTCGGCTATGCGCCCGCGCCGCTCGCACAGAAGCGCCGCAACGTGTTTGTCATCGGCGACGCGGCGAAGGTCGGCAACCTGCGCACGGTCATCTGGAACGCGTGGGACGTGGCGATGAAGCTGTAATTCGCAATCGGGCATCGACAAGGCCCTGCCGCTGTTTGGCGGCAGGGCCTTCATCCATAGAAAACACGGTCGGAACGCGGCCTTTTCTGCGCGATCCGTTCCTGCCGCTGTGGCAGCGCTTTGTGCATCGCCGCGCTTTGTGCATCGCCGCGATTTGTGCATCGCCGCGCTTTGTGCGCCACCTCGCTTTGTGCGCAACCGCGCTATGAGCGCGGGGGCGATCGCCGGTTTACAGCAGCGTATCCCACGAAAAGACCTCGATGCCGCTCAGGTGCGCGATGTCCAGGCGCGCCGCGATCAGCGATTCTTTGAGCGCCGCCCGATCGGCCGCCGGATCGATGACGGCGATGGCGAGCGCCATGTCGTCCACCGCGTCGTGGCTGATGAACAGGCGCAGCACGCGCGCAGCCTCCGCGGTGCGCTGCTGGAGCGATGCAATGCTGACGCGCACACCCTCGGCGTCGTCCCGCCCGGCGGCGGCCTCGGCCGCGTCGATCAGCCGGTACGCCTCGTCCGAAAAGCGCCTGAGATAGCCGGAGGGCACGGTGAACAGCAGCAGAAGGATCAGCACGATCAGGCAGGTGCCGATGCGCTTTACGCGGTTATACATGGGTCACCTCCGTCTGCAGCGTCAGCACGCGCGCGCCGGTGCGCGCGGTCGTCTGCGCGCGCAGCAGCCCGTCCGGCGACAGGGAGAGATAGAACGCGTCGCGCACGGCGCGGATGCCCATCTCCCCGAGCTTTTTTCGCACCCAGTCCTCCCGGACGCCGCAGGCGCGGATCGTGCTCGGGCAGAGCCGGCCGTCGAGCACGAGCATGTGGGACAGGTGCGCCTCCTCCGGCTCCAGCTGCAGGTCGCGGACCGTCGGCGTCTGGTACTCGCCCTTTTGCAGGATGCTCACGCTGCCGTTCGTCTCCAGAATGGCATAGGCCACGCTGCGGATATCGAACACGTCCTTCGAGCGGAGCTGGTCCATCAGGTCGATGATGGCGTAGTTGGTGCGGCGCATTGCGTCCTCGAGCAGTACGCCGTTGGCCACGAGCACCACGGGATTGCCGCACACGAGCCGCCGCACGCCGGCGCTCTTCAGGCAGACATAGGTGATGAGCGACTGCATCAGATACAGCGCAAAGATCGGCACCACGCTGTACACCAGCGGAATGCTCGTATCCGCGATGGCGCAGGAGGCCAGGTCGGCGATCATCAGCGTGATGAGCAGGTCGAACGGCTGCAGGTCGGACACCTGCCGCTTGCCCGTCAGCCGCAGCACGGCGAACACGAGCACATACAGAATGGCAGCCCTTAAAAACAGTATCAGCATAACGGTAGTATGGCCTGCGGACGGCTTTTCAAATCCATCGGGCCTGTGAAACCGGTTGGGCTTGCGGACGGCTTTGAAATCCAGTACAATAGAAAAAAACTGCGAAGGATGGTGCATCGTGAAACGGATCAGCAAGCAGGAGTACTATCTGTCCATCGCCGCACAGGTCGCCAAGCGCTCCACATGCCTGCGGCGGCAGTACGGCGCCGTCATCGTCAAGCACGACGAAATCGTGGCAACCGGCTACAACGGCGCGCCGCGCGGGGAGGACAACTGCTGCGACGTGGGTACCTGCTACCGCGAGGCGCACGGCATTCCGCACGGCGAGCAGTATGAAAAGTGCGTGGCCGTGCACGCCGAGTGCAACGCGATCATCAGCGCCAGCCGGCAGGAGATGCTCGGCGCAACGCTGTATCTGGCCGGGTTTGAGGGCGGCGAGCCCATCGGCGATCCGCAGCCGTGCATGATCTGCAACCGGCTCATCAAGAACGCCGGCATCGAAAGGGTTATCAACGCAAACGGGGAGGTTCAGCTATGAATATCAAACATGTCGGCGAGGGAACGGTCGAGCTGATCGCGGGCGGCGGCAGGGTCTACACCGACGTCGCGGCGCGCTTCACCCGCTCCGAGCGCAGCCTGACGGAGATCATTTCGTCCCCCTACAACGAGAAGCTCGTGCGGTCGATCGTGGACAAGGGCCACCTTGCGGCCACGGAGTTCGACTATTTCATCTTCGGCGTGGAGGGCTATTCCCGCGTGACGGAGGTGCAGCTCGTGCGCAAGCGCCTCGCGAACTATCTCATCAAGAGCGGCCGGGTGGACAAGCACGGCAAGCGCGCGTTCGACGTTGTGGTGCCGGACGGCGTGCTTGAGCACCGGGCGGAGTGCACGCTGCCGGATGGCACCGCGCTCTCGCTTTCCGGCGAGGAGCTGCTCGGCCTGACCGAGCAGTGGTACAACAGCGGCGTGGAGGCGGGGCTCCGGGAGGAGGACCTGCGCTATCTCAAGCCGCAGGCCACCGAGTTCAAGGCCATCATCGGCATGAACGCGCACGCGCTCATGGACTGGTTCAAAATCCGCTGCTGCAGGAACGCGCAGGCCGAGATCCGCGACATGGCGTGGAAGATGCTGCGCCTGTGCCGGGAGGCCGCGCCCGACCTGTTCCGGGATGCGGGCCCGTCCTGCGCGGTGCTGGGCTACTGCCCGGAGAACGATTTTCAGCACCCGGACTGCCGCGTGATCCGCAAGGACCGCGCGCTCGAGCTGCTCAGGCAGGCGGAAAAGTAAGGCCATGGAGCAAGCAAACGGGAATCCGCCGCGGGAGGCGCAGCCCCTGCCCGACCGCGTGCTGCTGCACGCGTGCTGCGCGCCATGCTCCATTGCGTGCGTGGACGATCTGCGCGAGAGCGGCGTGGAGCCGACCGCGTTCTGGTACAACCCCAACATCCATCCGTTCACGGAGTACCGCCAGCGGCGCAATACGCTGCGCGAGTATGCCGCGTCCATCGGCATGGCGCTCGCAGAGCGGGACGAGTACGGCCTGCGCGCCTTTCTGCAGGAGGTGGACGGCGCGTTCGACGCGCGCTGCCCGGTCTGCTACCGGATGCGGCTCGACGCGGCCGCGGCCTATGCGGCGGAGCACGGCTTTCCCGCGTTCTCCACGACGCTTCTGATCAGCCCCTACCAGAACCACGCGCTGCTCATCGAGGCCGGGGAGCGCGCCGCAAGCCGATACGGCGTGCCCTTCCTCTACCGCGACTTCCGGCCGCGCTTTCGCGAGGGGCAGGACCGGGCGAGGGAGCTGGGGCTGTACATGCAGAAATACTGCGGCTGCATCTTCAGCGAGGAGGACCGGTACCGGAAACGGAAGAAGAAACAGGCTTGACGGAAAAGAGCAAACGGGCTTGACGGCGCCTATCACGCGCCGTCCTTTTTTGTTCATCCGGCCGGCTGCTTTGGCCGGTGGAACAGCATCCATGCGCCGATGATCGCCGCGAACGCGCCGAAGATCAGCCCGGAGAGGCCGTTGTAGAAGGAGAGGTCGGCCGCGTGCGTGAACGAGAGCACCGCCGCCTGCGCAAGCGGGATGCAGATGAGCGATGCGGCGAGGTTTGTGAGCCGGAGCGCGTGCAGCAGCGGCTCGTCGCGCCGCCGCGCCGTGACGGAGCCATAGACGTTCAGCGCAATCTCCGCGAGCGTAAACACGGCGATGGCAATGGCGGCATACCGGTGATAGCGCGGCGACGGCTGCCCGAGGAACAGCCGCAGCGAGTAGAGCATGTAGAACGCGCTCGCCGCCAGCACGATGCCGCCCATGGCGGGGCAGCAGCCGTGCTCCGACCGCAGCCCGAACGGCCGCCCGCCGGTCTGCACGCGCAGGAACAGCCAGCGCGCGAGGCCCATGCACGCCGTATAGAACGCGTGCAGGCACAGGAACACGGACGCGACCGAGAGCCCCATCACCAGCTTGCCGGCCGCCAGAACCATGCCCCAGAGCACGGACACGCGCGTGAGCACGGTCGTGCGCGCCGCGGCGCTTCGGCCCGGCCGGCTGACCCATCGCGGGGTTCGGTTGTTTTCATGCGGTGCTGCCATGCCCCTTAGTCTTTCCACAAGGCGGCGGATGCACAACAACAAACCGCGCTGTTTGCAGCTTCGGAGAGGTCGAAATGTGAACTTTCCGCGGATGTATTGCTTTTGACGGCCGCAGCGGCTATACTATATTGAGAAGCAGCTGATGAGCTCACGGATGCTGGCCCAAAAGGGTAACGATCCGCTGTCCAAGGCTGTTTTCTTTTTTGCCCGACTCCAGAATCGGAACAAGTACATCCGAATACGGAATGACGGCGCACGGTATTTCTATTCCGGTTTTCTGAGCCGTCAATACTATGTCGGCGCGTTTTCGGAGAGGTCGAAGTGGGAACCTTTTGCGGAGTCGTTGCTTTTTCCAACCTTTGCGCCTATACTCATATTAGGAGGAGAAGCAGGGGTCGCTTCGGACGTTACATCCACGGCTTGTACAGTGGATGCCTGCGTAACTCCTTTTTTTTCTGAACGCAGATTCCACCGGCAGTTTTTTATACTTATCGTCTGCTGCCGCCTCAGCAACGCAGTAATGACCGTCTACTCGTTTCGTGAGCTTTACGTTGAGCGCGTGCTCTCCAGATCGAGTTAAAGTGGCTGAAAACAGAGCGGATAAAAAAGAACCGAATTTGATAAATAAAACCCCCGCCGGAAACATCGTTTCCGACGGGGATACAACCGTTCTTATTCGCCTACCGGGCCGTTCGCGGGCGCGCCCTTGCCGTCGCCCGCGGGCTTTCTGCGCCTGCGGCGCGGTCTGCGCGGAGCGGTGTTTGCGCTATCGCCCTGCTCGCCCGCCTTCGGCTGCTGCTGCGCCTGCTGTGGCTGCTTTGGCTGCTTCGGCTCCTTCGGCTGCTGCTGCGCGTTTGCGGGCGCGCCGCTGCCGTCGCCCGCGGGCTTTCTGCGCCTGCGCCGCGGCTGCCGGGGCGCTTCGGACCCGGCGGCCTTGTCCGCCTGCTGCGGGCGGCTTTCCTTTTCGGCAGCCGGCTTGTCCGCCGGAGCGGAGGAAGCGGCGCCGCCCCGCCCGCCGCGCCGCCTGCGGGAGGGCTTTTTGACCTCCGCCTGCGGGGGCAGATCGGGCTGCACATACTCCGCCTGCGCCGGTGCGGCCGGCTCGGGCACGGCCTTTTCGCGCGCCTTTGGCGCCGGGTCGCCGACCTTGGCCAGCTCGGAATAGTGGTACCACCTCAGGTCAAACGTGCCGTCCGGCAGCATCAGCTTGACCTTCGTCTTTTCCGTAATCGCGTTGTTCTCCACCGCAATGCCGTTCCCGTCCGGCGTCTGGATCTCCTTGCCGGTCTTGGGCATCAGCTTTTTCATCTCCTCGTACGCGGCCTGCTCATACTGCAGACAGCACATCAGCCTGCCGCACAGGCCGGAGATCTTGGTGGGGCTCAGCGACAGGTTCTGCTCCTTGGCCATCTTGATGGACACGGGGCGGAAGTCATCGAGGAACGTTTTGCAGCACACCGGCCGGCCGCAGGAGCCGAGCCCGCCGAGCATCTTCGCCTCGTCGCGCACGCCGATCTGCCTGAGCTCGATGCGCGTTTTGAAATGCCCCGCCAGATCCTTGACCAGCTCGCGGAAATCCACGCGCTCGTCCGCGGTGAAATAGAAGATGACCTTGCTGCCGTTGAACGTGTACTCGACGTTCACGAGCTTCATATCCAGCTTGTGCTGCTCGATCTTCTTCTGGCAGACCTCGAACGCCTCGCCCTCCCTGGCGGCGTTCGCTTCGCGCATGGCGCGGTCCGCCTCCGTTGCGATGCGCAGCACCACGCGCAGCGGCTGCACGACCTGCTCGTCCGGCACCTCGGTATTGCCCTGCACCACATCGCCGAACTCAATGCCGCGCGCCGTCTCCACGATCGCGCCGTCGCCCTCATGGATGTCCAGCGCGCCGGGATCAAAATAGTAAATGCGTCCGTTGTTCTTGAAGCGGACGCCGACCACCGTTGTCATGTCCTCTCGTTCTCCTTTTCCAAGAGCGCCGCCAGCACCGAATCGACCGTGAGCTGGCCGCTCGCGCCCAGCGAAAGCCGCCGCCGGCCATCGCTCAATATGCTTATGATACCCTGAATCCGCCGCGTTGTAAAGCGCTCTGCGATGCGGCCCGTCAGCTTTTTCTGATCCGGGTTTTGCAGCGCCGCACCGCCGGTCTGCGTCAAAAGCGCGTCGCGCAGCAGGCTCTGCCAGATCTCGAGCAGCAGCGGCGCATTGACGGTTTCCTGCCGCTGCTTGCCGCGCGCTTCCCACGCCGGGCTCTTCAGCAGCTGCGCCGCGGCGGAAAACGGGGAGCCGCCGAAAAGCGCCGTTTCCAGACAGCGCGCGGCGTCCGCGCGGAACGCCTGATACGCATCGGCGGCATAGCGCCGCGCCATGCCGGCCACGCCGTCGGCCCAAGCCGCGCACAGCGCCGCCCGCTCCGGCGGCACGTCCTCCGCTTCGAGCTGCCGCAGCACGTCCTCCTGTGGCTGTGCGCCGAGGCGCACGATGGCGCAGCGCGAGCGGATTGTCGGCAGCAGGCCGGCCTCGCTGCCCGAGAGCAGCAGGAGCGTGTTCTCCGGCGGCTCCTCGAGCGACTTGAGCAGCGCGTTCTGGCAGCTGGAGTTCATCAGATGCGCGTCGAGCAGCGCGAACACGCGCCGCCCGTGGGAGAAGGCCTGCGCCGCCATGCTCTCCGTCAGCGCGCGGATCATGTCCACAACATAGGGCGGCTGCAATTCCATATAGTCCGGGCAGCTGTCGAGCCGCTCCGGCTCCTCCGCGCCGAACAGATAGGCCGCCGCCGCGGCGTGCGTGAGCGCCCTGCGGCCCGCGCCCTCCGGCCCGGCAAACAGCACGGCGTGCATGATCTGCCCCGATTGGATGCAGCTGATCAGCCTGTCGCGGTTCATAGCGGTTCCTCCGATACGGCGGCGATGGTTCCGCCGTGCACGCCGAACAGCACGGCGCCCGCGCGCCTGAGGAGCAGCAGCTCCTCGACCTGCTCCTGGCGGATCTCTTCGCCCGGCGCGATCAGCGCGATGCCCGGCGGATACAGGCCGATCGCCTCGCCCGCCGTGCGCCCCGCCGCGTGCGCGAGCGGAACCCTTTCCGTGCGCCTGAGCGAGGCCTCGCGGATGGTCATGCGGCGCGCGGAGGGCGCGGTATGCCATGCGGGCAGGATCCGGCGCGGCGTGCGCCCATAGGGCAGGGAGGCGAGCGCCGAGAGCAGCTTCTCGTCCCACGCGGGGTCATCCGCCGGGGACGTGATGAGCACCAGACGCCGATCATCCGCCATTTCCACAAACACGCCGCTGTGCTGCAATGCGGTGTCCGCCTCAAAGCCGGAGATGTTCCGGTCGGACACATCGATCACGATGCGCGTTTTGTCATAGTCCACCGCGCCCGGCGGCAGGGCCGGCCCGGAGCGGAGCCCCGCGATCCCGTCGATCTGCCGGCGCAGCGCCTCGCAGCGGTCGATATGCTTTGCCCAGTCCGTCCGCGCCGCCATGAACACCGACCAGTCGATCGACGACATGAGCAGGTAGGACGGGCTCGTCGTCTGCAGCAGCGAGAGCGCCCGCTGCACCCGCTCCGGCTCGATGCGACACGCGCCCAGATGGAGCGTTGCGGCCTGCGTGAGCGCGCAGAGCGTTTTGTGCTGGCTGTGGCCCCAGAGATCCGCGGCCCCGGCGGGGCTTGCGGGCAGGCGGTCCGAAAACGCAAAGTGGGCGCCGTGCGCGGCATCGACGAGCAGCAGCGCGCCGTGCGCGTGGGCGGCCGCGGACAGCGCGGCAAGGTCGGCGCAATAGCCGTAGGCGTTCGGCGAGGTCACCAGCACCGCCGTTGCGCCCGTCCGCTCCAGCGCGGCGGAGAGCTCATCGGCGGTCGGCAGCGCAAGCAGCCCGGTCGCTTCGTCATAGCCCGGCGTTTCGAGCACCGTGTCCACGCCGGAGAGCGCTGCGCCGGCAAGCGCGCTCCGATGGCAGTCGCGATACAGCAGCAGCCGGTCCGACGGGTCGAGCGAGAGCAGCATGGCCTGCAGCGCCGCGGTCGAGCCGTTGACCAGCAGAAAGGAGGCGCGCGCGCCGTACGCATCGGCAACCATTTGCTGCGTTTGCCGGATACAACCCGTCGGTTCGTGCAGGTTGTCCGTCATGGCCAGCTCCGTGACGTCCCACCGCGCCGCCTGGCAGGGCAAAAACGCCCCCATGCCGCGGCCCTTATGGCCCGGCATGTGGTAGCGCGCGCAGCCGCTCTCGGCATATTCGCCGAGAACATGCGGCAGCGAACGCTGCACCTGCTGGTTCGGTTGTGCGGTTGCCGTTACCGGCGCATCAGTTTCCATTGTGCGATCAGCTTTCCGCGCATTTCTTCGCTCATAGACAGCAGCAGCGTGGACGGTACGCCGCCCACGCGATAGGTCACCGCGGTGGTGTCCGCCTTTTTGCCCAGATACAGGCGCTCGCGCTTGCCGCCCTGGTCGGCGGGCAGCTCCGCACAGGGGCGGATGCCCGTGATGTCGGCAAGGTGCACCGCGAGTTCGGGCTTGATCCGCCGGCCGACAACGCGATCCACCGACAGCATGCGCTCCGTCAGCGTATAGCGATAGCTGATCAGGCGCACGCGGTACAGCCGCCAGCCGAACAACCACAAGAACGCGAACAGAGTCAACTGCGAGATCAGCTCGGGCAGCTGGAACACGACGATAAACGCACTCACGAGAAAGATCAGCGCCACGACGAACAGCAGCACGAGCACATACAGCAGGACATCCGAGCGGATGATTCTGCGCTGGGGTTCACTGGTTTCCGAATACAGTTCCTGATTGATTGGCTTTTCCATGCACCTATTATAAAATTTTGCGGCGCAATCGTCAATCAAAGCAGCGGAAAAGCCCAAAAATTAACGTTTCAATGAGAAATGAGCCAATAATTTGAAATAACGCGGATTTTCTGCCGTTGCAATGCGGAAACTATTTATGTAAAATCAATTCGTTCCACATGATCCTCCTTAGCTCAGTCGGTAGAGCATGCGGCTGTTAACCGCAGTGTCGTTGGTTCGAGTCCAACAGGGGGAGCCACCAAAACAGCCCGAAATCCTGAAGGATTTCGGGCTGTTTCTTATATCCGGCAGTGCTGCGAAAACAGCGAAATAACAAAAATGGCACAAATCGGGCACATTTGGTTTCAAAACCATGTTATTGGGTCGGCAAAAGCACCTTGTTTTCAAGGATTGCACGATAGATTGCGCTACGGACACGCAAAAAGCCCGCAGAAACGATTTTGCGGGCTTATGTGTGAAACTGGATGAGTTTTTGCAAGCATTCACTTCCCGGACAGATACGCGCGCAGACCGGCAAGCCATGCGGGAACATAGGAACCGCGCTGCACCAACTCGCCGTTACGGTACTCAGCAACCACGGTAAATCCGTTTTCATTATCGTATAGAATCGCTTCGTCCACATGATCGAGCACCTTTGCCAGCGCTTCGTTTCGCTCGTCAAACCGCCGCAGAACATCCGCACGGGGAATATCATGCCCGCCCTTTGCAACGCGATTTTCGATGCGCTTCATGGCTTCCTCTGCGGAACTGATGCCAACATAGAACAGGCGAACATAATAGCCGGCGTCCCGCGCTTCGCGAATCATGCGCAAAGGGCGCTGCCCGGCCAGCGTGGTTTCCTGCGTGAAGCTGATGCCCTCTGCAATATACCGTTCCTGCAAGCGAACCGCTTCCTTGCCGCCCTCGATAAACCCGCCATACTGAACCGCGAGCTTGTCAACATCGATGATCTTTCCAAGGTCTGAGCGCTCCGCTTTGAGCACGCCCGTCAAGCTGCTCTTGCCCGCGCCGTTTATTCCCCCGATGATGGTATAGAGTTTCATGCTTCATCGCCCTCCGTCAAATCTGCGTTCCATCTCCAAATACAAAAGCGCAAACAAATCTTGCCCCGATTACATCGCCTATTTTTTTCATTTCTTCCTCTGTGAAAGTTTCACGCTTTAGCTTTTGATTAAAGTTTGAGGCAGTCATTCCGATAGCCTGTGCGCACTTTGCCTGGCTGATTCCCGCATAAGCAAGAGCCGCTTTTATTCTCTGTTCCACGCACTTTCCTCCACAAATGGTTTACGCGATTATAATACAGCAATTACTTGATTATGTCAACTTGATAATAAAATAAATCGTGCAAATACTTAATATCATGCTTGATATTATTAAGCGAATGCTGTACACTATAGTCGCGAGATGAGGGAACGCAAGAGCCGAAAGCCTTGCGAAAACAGCGACCATATCCCTGTGAGCACACGACCGTCAGGGTGGTTTTTGCTGCACCCGGTTGCGGTTGGACTTGAAGCCGCAGAGCGGCCTTTGAGCG
Organism: bacterium; assembly: GCA_029218485.1. GTDB lineage: Bacteria > Bacillota > Clostridia > Christensenellales > CAG-138 > Aphodomorpha. Next base: position 21,167 of record JAQXRK010000222.1, read on the forward strand.
GCCGGGGGGATAAGCGGCGCAAAACGGGGTTCTGATCCGGCCGAAGCCGGGCTGCATTGGGTGCATATTTTCAGGAGTCCGGTCGTATCCGGGCGTCCTTTTTGGATTCGATTGACAGGGATTTGAACGGCTTTCTATAATGATTTCACTCTTTTAAGCACACGGCACTTCGCACATCGAAAAATCAAAACATGGAGGAAGGATCAATGAAGAAGCTCGTTTCACTCGCTCTCTGTCTCTTGATGGCCTTGTCGCTGTTTGCCTGCACAAGCCAGCCTGCGGCGGGGGGACAGCCCGATGCTGCGGGCGCAGTACCGCCGGATGGATCACAGCCGGATGCGGCCCAGTCGCAGCCCGGCGGCGAGACCGAACCGGACGCGGACAAGCCCTATGCGGGCGTCACGCTGCGCGTCATACTCGCAACCCACGACTGGACCAGCGCGATCGAACCGAAGCTGGCCGAGTTTGAGGAGGCCACCGGCATGAAGGTGGAGTTCGAGGTCTATCCCGAAAACCAGCTGAGCGATAAGCTGAACGTGGAGCTCGGCTCCGGCGGACAGTACATCGACGCGTTCATGTGCCGCCCGCTGCAGGAGGTGCAGCAGTTCATCCAGAACGGCTATCTGGCCGAGGTTGGCGACCTGCTCGCGCAGCCCGATTTCCAGAAGGACGACATTATCGCCGCCGCGCTGAACGGCTATGCCTACAACGGCGCCGACGACGGCAAGTTCTACGGCGTGCCGCTCGTCACCGAGCGCCAGGTGCTCTTCTATCGGAAGGACCTGTTCCAGAAGGCGGGCATTGCGGTACCCACGAACCTTGATGAGCTCATGGAAGCGGCGCAGCGGCTGAACGGGATCGAACCGGGCGTCGTCGGCTTCACCGGCCGCGGCAAGGCGAACCCTGCCGTGACCCAGTTCTCGACCTATCTGTACGCCTTTGGCGGCGACTTCATTGATTTTTCCACCAATACCGCAACGATCAACACGCCCGAGGCGGTGCAGGCGTTTGCCTACTATGGCAAGCTCCTGCGCGAGTGCGGCCCGGCCAGCTCCACCAACATGCACTGGAACGAGTGCGCCGCGCTCTACTCGACCGGCGGCGCCGCGATGTGCACCGATGCGGACGCCATCTGGCAGTCCTTCTGCGGTCCGGAGACCGAGGTCTATGAGAACGCCGGTTTCGCCGTCAGCCCGACGAACGCGACGTGGAGCATCTGCTCCTGGGGCCTCGGAATTTCCGCAAACTCGCCCAACCGGGAGGCCGCAATGGAGTTCGTCAAGTGGGCGGCCGGCGTGGAGATGACGAAGTACACGCAGACCGCGGGCATTTCCTCTGCCCGCAACTCCGCCTGGGCGGATCCTGACTGCACGGCGAACTATCCCGAGGAGCTGCTCGCCGCGATCCAGAAGGGCAACGAGATCGCCACGAAGGCCTATGACCGCCCGATGACCACATCCGTTGCGCAGGCGCGCGACATCATCGGCACCGTCATCACCACCGCCATCGAGGGCGGCGATGTGCAGGCCGCGGCCGACCGGGCCAACGCGGAATTCCAGGCGATTCTGGACGCGGACCTCGCCGCGAGAAACGGCTGAAGCCGGACGATTCCACTCTTCATCCAGCGCGATGGGGCGGCGGGATCCCCGCCTGCCGCCCCCCATTTCTTCCATTCTCCGGGGACGAATCCGACCGATCCGCTTTCGATACCATCTATAAAACGGGGCAATTCCTATGAAACAATGGATTGACAAACACCTGCGGGCGATTTTTGTTACCCCCAGCATCCTGTTCATCCTGCTGATGATCGTGGTGCCGCTGGTGTACAACTTCGCCATGAGTTTCACGGACTGGCAGATGTCGGCCATCAAAGCGCCCAAACTGACCGGTCTGGCCAATTATACAGAGGTTTTGAAGGATGCGCGTTTCCTGCATTCCGTGGGCAGAACGATCGTCTTTTCCGGCATTGCCATCGTGCTCGAGACCGTGCTTGGCGTGGCGCTGGCCGTGCTGATCAACCGGGAGTTTCGCGGCCGCCGGCTCGTGCAGGCGCTCATGCTGCTGCCCGTTGTGGCCACGCCCGTCGCCATGGGCATGGTCTGGAACCTGATGCTCGAGCCCTCCATCGGCATCGGCAACGTGATCGTAAAGGCGCTCGGCATGCGGCCAAGGGCGTTTCTGTCCACAACGTCGTTTGAATCCATGTTTTGGCTGATCATGATCGATGTGTGGGAGTGGACGCCGATGGTCATGCTCATGGTTTACGGCGGCCTCATGACCATACCGCAGGACCCCTATGAATCGGCGCGCATCGACGGCGCGGGCAGATGGAAGGTCTTCACGAGGATCACGCTTCCGCTGGCAAGCCCCACCATCCTCATCGCAATGCTCATGCGGCTCATCGACGTCGTCAAGACCTACGACATCATCTACGCCACGACGGGCGGGGGGCCGAGCTTTGCGACGGAGACCATCAACATCTACGGCTATCTCAACATGTTCTCCTATTACCGCTTCGGGAAGGCGGCGGCCATCTCGGTGCTGTTCTTTATCGTGGTCATGGCGATCGGCTGCGGGTTCCTGAGGGTGAAATCCAGAGTGGAGGTAGAGTACTGATGCGGGGAAAGGTGCCTGCCACCATCGGCAAATACGTTCTGATCTATGGCGTGCTGTTCATCACGATCTTTCCGCTGCTCTGGATGCTGCTGGCCTCGTTCGAGCCGCACCAGGCCATCATCAACCAGGCGAACCACGGCCTGCTGGAGTTTGAGCCGACGATCGGGAACTACGTGAGCGTGATCCGCGAATACGACTTTCTGACCTATACGAAGAACAGCCTGATCGTTGCCGTGCTCGCCACGGCGTTTTCCCTCGCGATCGGCCTGCCCTGCGCCTACGCCATTGCGCGGTTTCGGATGCGCAGGTCCGGCGTGGTGGTGCTGCTCGTGCGCATGATCCCCGGCATCTCCTTCCTGCTGCCGTGGTTTTCGATCTTTGCAAAGCTCGGCCTGCGCAACACCTTTACCGCGCTCATCCTCTCGCATATGCTCATTGCGCTGCCCTTCATCGTTTGGATCATGATCCCGAACTTTGAGGCGATTCCAAAGGATCTCGAGGAGGCGGCCTGGATCGACGGATGCACCAGGGGGGAGGGCTTTTTGCGCATCGCGCTGCGCCTCTCCACGCCGGGCATCATCACCGCCTCGCTGCTGTCGGTCATCTTTTCCTGGAACAACTTCATGTTCTCCTTCACGCTGGCGGGCCGCGATACGACGACGCTGCCGGTGGCCATCTTCAACTTTGTTTCCTACGCATACATCGACTGGGGCGGGCTGATGGCGGCCTCCGTGCTGATCACCCTGCCCATCATGATCCTTTCGCTGTGCCTGCAGAAGTACATCATCAGCGGTCTGACGGCGGGCGCGGTCAAGGGCTGATGCCCGAAAAGCGGCAAAGAGGAGGTTTGCAGGATGAAAGCACTGGTCATGCACGCATACGGAAAGCTGACATATGAGGACGTTCCGACCCCCGCGGCCGGGCCCGGCGAGGTGCTGATCCGCCTCAAGGCCTGCGCGGTCTGCGGCAGCGACGTCCACGGCTTCGACGGCAGTACCGGGCGCCGGAAGCCGCCGGTCATCATGGGCCATGAGGCGTCCGGGGTGGTCGCGGCCTGCGGCGGGGGCGTGACGGCCTACAGGCCGGGCGACCGGGTCACCTTCGATTCCACCATCTACTGCGGCGACTGCGCGATGTGCCGCGCCGGAAAGGGAAACCTGTGCAGCAGGCGCCGGGTTTTGGGCGTTTCGTGCGACGAGTATCGCCAAGACGGCTGCTTTGCGGAATATGTGGCCGTTCCGGAGCGCATTCTGTACAGGATTCCCGATAACGTGAGCTTCGTGCAGGCGGCGATGGTCGAGCCGCTTTCCATCGCCTACCACGCCGCGACGCGCACCGCCATCGGCCCGGAGGACACCGTTGTCGTCGCGGGCGCCGGCACGATCGGCCTCATGGCGGTTCAGGTCGTCCGCAGCTTCGGCGCCGGGCGCGTCATTGCCGTGGATATCGACGGCGGCCGGCTCGCGCTTGCAAAGGAGAGCGGCGCGACCGACTGCATCCATGCCGGGGCGGGCGATGCGCTGGAGCGGATTCTGGCCCTGTCGCCGGATGGGGCGGGCGTGAGCGTCGCCATTGACGCTGCGGGCAACGAGGCGACCATGAACCTCTGCATCCGCTCCGTCGGGCTGGACGGCCGCGTGATCCTGATCGGCAATACGGCAAGGGATGTGCATTTCCCGCTCCAGTATGTGGTCACGCGCCAGATCAGCCTGTTCGGCTCCTGCGCCTCCGCGGGAGAATACCCCGCCTGCCTGGAGCTGATCGCCTCCGGCAAGGTCAAGGTGGACGGCATGATCTCCCGGGTTGTTCCGCTTTCCGAGGGCGACCGCTGGATGCGCAGGGTCTGCGGCCGGGAGGACGGCCTGACCAAGATCGTTTATCTCTGCGACGGCGAATCGATCGCGGAGGCGGCCCGATGAAGAGGATCAGAACGGCGGTGATCGGCTGCGGCAAGGTCGGCCATTTCCACGCGCAGGCTTACCGCCGCATCGCAAAGAGCGAGCTGACCGCCTGCTGTGCGGCCACCCGGTCGCCGCGCGCCGAAGGCTTTGCAAAGCAATATGATATCCCGCTCTATACGGATCTGGAGAGGATGGTGCGGGAGACGGGCGTGGAAGCGGTGTCCATCTGCACGCCGCACCCGAGCCATGCGGCGCTCGCGGTGCGCTGCTGCGGGCTGGGCCTGCACATCGCGGTGGAAAAGCCGCTTGCCGCTGCGCTGGAGGACTGCGACGCCATTCTTGAAGCTGCAAAGCGCAGCAGCGTCGTCGGCACGACCATCTGCCAGCGCCGGTTCTACCGCCCGGCCATGCGCATTCGCGAGGCGCTGGACGCGGGCAAGCTCGGCAGACCGATCCTCGGCACGGTCAATATGCTGGGCTGGCGCGACATGGCCTACTATCGCAGCGATCCGTGGCGCGGCACCTGGGCGGGCGAGGGCGGCGGCGTGCTCATCAACCAGGCCCCGCACCAGATCGATCTGCTGCTGTGGTACATGGGGGAGGTCGCGGAGCTCTATGGCATGTGGGACACGCTGAACCATCCCGAACTGGAGGTGGAGGATACCGCCATGGCCATCATCCGCTTCCGAAGCGGCGCCATGGGCAACATCGTCGTGAGCAACTCCCAGAACCCCGCGCTCTTTGGCAATGTGCGCGTGCATGGATCCAACGGGGCCAGCGCCGGCGTGCAGACGGATGGCGGCGCCATGTTCATCGCGGGCGTTTCCGGCATTGCCGAGCCGCCGGTCAACGACCTCTGGACCATCCCGGGGGAGGCGGAGCTGCTCGCGCGGTTCAAAGCGGAGGACAGCGCCCTCTTCAGCAGCGTGGACATGATCCACTATCACGAGCAGCAGCTCTCCGATTTTCTCGACGCGATCCTCTCCGGCCGCAGACCGCTCATCACGCTCGAGGACGGCCGCAGGACGGTGGAGCTGATCACCGGCATCTATCGCTCCCGGCGCGACCACAGGCCCATCGCCTTCCCGCTCGCGCCCGAGCACGCCGGGGATATGGACGGCCGGCTGCGGTGACGGCTCGGCCGGGCGGAGAAGAAACAGCGGCGGGCGGCCACTTGTGCGGGCAGCCGCCCCGGCAGGGTGGGGGCAGCGGCCCATGGGACCGCAGGGGCGGGGAAAATAGGTTGGTTGGTCCGCCCAGAC
>JAQXRK010000223.1 GCA_029218485.1 bacterium
TGGCCTTTCTGCTGCTCGGACAGGTGATCGGCGAGGGCGACCGCGACCGGCTGTGGCGGCAGGTGCGCACGCAGCTCGGGTTTCTGGAGCAGCCGGACGAGCTGTATGCCGATTTTTGCGCGCTCAGCAGCGTCTCGGGCGCGGAGCTGGAGGCCGCGGCGCACATTCTGGAGGCCTGCGCCTCGAGCGTCTGGATGGCGGGCATGCTCAAGAATGCGGCCATGTCCGATTCCATGGTGCTGCACCTCTATATCTCGGAACACTATGCCGAGCCGCTTTCGCTGCCGGGCATTGCCCGCGCGCTGTCGATGAGCAAGACCAAGCTGTGCAGCCTCGCCGCGGCAGAGGATACGACCGTGCTGGCCATGATCAACGGCAAGCGCGTGGAGGAGGCCGCGCGGCTGCTCCGCCAGCGCGGGTGCACCGTGGCCGAGGCGGCGGAGCAGGTCGGCGTGCACGACCACAACTATTTTACGAAGATCTTCAAGGCGTATATGGGGGAAACGCCGCGCGACTATCAAAAGCGGGCGCAAGAGGAGCGCGTTGCCCAGCGATAGACGCCCGTTGCCCCTCCGCGATTTCGGCCGTCCGCTGATAGCAGCGGACGGTTTGTTTGTTTGATGAACGCACATTGTGGTAAATCTCGGTTTCGGCAATCGTGTCCGGGATGATCTGCGCCTTGCCGGGCCGTGCGGGCCGCGGGTGGACACAGCGGCCAGGAGACGGTATGACGAAACGGCAGCTTTTTGGGGTGGAAACATTGAATTGGGCTGCCGTGTTGTAGTATACTCAGTATATATAATTCTCAGGAGGATCGACCATGGCTGCCCGCAAGCCTCAGATTGCCATCCACCGGTTTCTCAAATGCACCATCGGTGGACTTGTCTGCCGCTTCCTCGGGTTTTCCTCCGCGTGCTATGCGCCGGCGGCCGGGCCGATGCTGATCGTCTCCAATCACAACGCTGATCTCGACCCCGTGTTTTTGAGCATGGCGTTTCAGGAACACATGTATTTCGTCGCAAGTGAGCATATCTTTCGGTGGGGCTTCTGGTCCAGGCTCATCGTCGCGCTGTTCGATCCAATTTCACGCAGCAAGGGCATGACGGATGCGCGCGCCGCGCTGCAAATTCTGCGCCGCCTCAAAAATGGATATAACGTCTGCCTGTTCGCCGAGGGGAACCGCTCCTACTCGGGCGTAACCGGGCCGATCTTTGCGGCCACGGGCAAGCTGGCCAGGGCCTCGCGCGCGAGTCTCGTGACCTACCGCATCCGCGGCGGCTATCTGGCCACGCCGCGCTGGGCGCTCAGGCGCCGCCACGGCCCGGTGCATGGCGAGCTGGTGCAGGTCTATTCGCCGGAGCAGCTGCGGGCGATGACGGACGAACAGGTCAACGCCGCCATAGCCGCCGATCTGTACGAGGACGCCTTTGAGCGCCAGGCATGCGACATGCAGCCCTATAGCGGAAAGCGGCTGGCCGAGGGCGTGGAATACGCGCTGTACCTGTGCCCGCGCTGCGGCGGCATCGGCACGCTGCATGGCGAGGGGGATACGCTTGTGTGCAGCGGCTGCGGCCTGCGGGCGCGCTATACGGAATACGGCTTCTTCGAGGGGGAGGACGCGCCCTTTTCCAACGTGCGGGACTGGGACGCCTGGCAGGATGCGGAGCTGTCGCGGCGCATGGAGCGGGCGGCCGAAACGCCGGAGCGGACGTTCTTTTCCGACCCGGAGCAAACGCTGCTCCGGCTCGATCAGGCGCACGGCAGCCGCCGCGTGGACAGGGGCACGCTCTCGGTGAACATGCGGACGCTCTCGGTGGGCAAAACCGCATTCCCGCTGGAGAACATTGCGGACATGGCCGTGTGCGGCCGGGGCAAGCTCGTGTTCTCCTCCGGCGCGGAGCAATATGAGATCAGCAGCAAACCGCCCTGCTGTGGGCGCAAATATACCGCATTCCTGCAAAAATGGAGAGAACTGAGGTAACAAAATGGAATTCAGCGCATCCAATACCGCCCTCTGGAACATCGTGGTGCAGTTCGGTATCATTGCCGTCGCCATCATGATCGCAACGCTGCTCGGCAGAAAGCTGCCGTTCGTCCGCCGCACGCTGCTGCCAACCTCCGTGCTGGCCGGCTTTTTGCTGCTGGTGGTGCGCAATCTGGGGCTGCTCCAGCTCAACACCGATATCCTCGAGATGACCACCTATCATGGCATTGCCATCGGCTTTATCGCCATGTCCCTGCGTATTCCGAACCGGGAGGAGAAGAATGGCGGTGGCCTGACCGGGGCGAAGAGCGGTGCGCTGATCGTCAGCACCTATCTGGTGCAGGCGCTGATCGGGCTTGTGATCTCCCTCGCGCTGGCCTATACCGTCATGCCGGGGCTGTTCAAGGCCTCGGGCATCCTGCTGCCCATGGGATACGGGCAGGGGCCGGGGCAGGCGAACAACATCGGCTCGAGCTATGAAGCGCTCGGGTTCGGCGGCGGCCGCTCGTTCGGCCTGTCGCTGGCGGCGGCCGGGTATCTGTGCGCGTGCATCGTCGGCGTCGTGTACCTCAACATCCTCCGGCGCCGCTCCGATCGGACGCTGCCGGGCGAGCGCGGCGCGCTGGGCGCGGTCACGGTGGACGATTTTCAGCAGAAGGGGGAGATCCCGGTCGCGGAATCCATCGATCGGTTTTCCATTCAGGTCGTGCTCGTCATCATCGTGTACCTGCTGACCTATCTCGTTTCCTATGGGATCGACGCGCTGCTCGCCGCCGTCGCGCCGGGGCTTTCCAAAACCGTTTCGCCGCTGCTCTGGGGCTTCAACTTCATCATCGGTTCGGCGCTGGCGATCCTTGTGCGCACGGTCATGAAGGCGCTGCGCCGCAGCAACATCATGACGCGCCAGTACCAGAACAACTATCTGCTCTCGCGCATCTCCGGCGTGGCGTTCGACCTGATGATCGTGGCCGGCATCGCCTCGATCAACATCGAGGATCTCTCCGGGCTGTGGGTGCCGTTCCTGCTGATGGCGGTCGCCGGCGGCGCGGTCACGCTCCTATATCTGCGCTGGATCTGCCGGCGCATCTACCCGGACTATTATGACGAGGGTGTGGTCTCCATGTACGGCATGCTGACCGGCACGATCAGCTCCGGCGTGCTGCTGCTGCGCGAGATCGACCCGTCGTTTGAAACGCCGGCCGCCAACAACCTGGTCGTAGGCTCGGGCTTTGGCATCCTGTTCGGCGCGCCGATGCTGGTGCTCATCGGCATGGCGCCCGAGTCAACGGCCATGACGTTCACGGTGTTCGGCCTGTGCGCCGCATATCTGGCACTGCTGCTGGTGTTCCTGCTGCGGGTGGGCAGAGGAAAGCGCGAAAAGAAGCAGAAATAGGGAAGAATCATACAAAGCGAAACCAAAGGGCAACAGCGCGTGGGAGCACCCCACGCGCTGCTTTTCTGCAGGCGCTGCCTTTGGCGGAGCATTTTTGTGCGGCAAGGTCCGCCCCTTGAACCTTCGGCGCGCCCCCGACACCGCGCAGCCGTGTGCGACATGCCGGCCTGATGCAGCCAAGGCAACGGCAAAAAGGAAGGGCCGGCGCACATGGCGCCGGCCCGGATCAATCGGATGTCTTGGGTGGCTTGCATCGTTTGGATGGCTTGTGTGGAGCGTGCGCCGTTTCCGCACCGCTGCGCAAAAACGGCCGTTCGGGTGCGCGCCGGGGCGCGCCATGCGCGGTCACTCCGCGGCGGCAAGGCTCCAACCGGCGGTATCGCATTGGCCGAACGCGTTATCGCCGCGCACCACGACCCGCCCGTCTTCCAGCAGCACGGCGATGTGCGTGCCGCCGGCGGCGATGGCCACCACGCCGGAAAGGTCGTCCAGCGCGATCGCATTGCGGCTCTGGAAGAAGTACGCGAGCACCTCGCCGTTGGCGGTCAGCCCGAAGGTGCCGTTCGTGCCGGCGCAGATGGCCACGACGTCATGCCAGCCGCTCAGATCCACGGCGGTGTGCTTGACGGTGCCGTCGCTGCATAGGCCGACGGCATACCCAGTGGAGGCGTCGGCAGCGATGAGTCCGGACATGGTATCGTCCTGCGCGGAGCGGTGCGAGGCCAGCAGCTGTCCGTTGCTGCGCACCGCAACGGTCTGGTACGCGCCGCCGCCGATGGCGGTCACATCGCGCCAGCCGGTGAGCGCCTCGTTCTCCTGAAAGCCGGTGGAGAGCACCGTGCCGTCCTCGAGCAGGGCAATGGTGTTGTAATCCGTACAGGCGATGGCGGTCACGCGGCTCCATTCGCCGACGCTGCACTGCCCCTCGCTGTTTCGTCCGGCGGCGACCACCGTGCCGTCCGAGCGCAGGCCAACGGTGTGGTAAGCACCCGCGTCAATGGCCACGATATCGCTCCATTCGCCGACGTCACACTGCCCCTCGTCGTTCCGACCGGCCGCGAGCACCGTGCCATCCGGCCTGAGCGCGACCGTATGGTAGAAACCAACGGCGAGCACATGCTGCGGCAGCCGTTCGCGCACGGCGCCGAGCGCTTCCATCGCCTCCAGCGCCTCCGGGGAATAGCCCTTTGCAAGCGACAGGGCCAGCGCCGGGTCGCTGACGCCGGTCAACGCAACGGCCAGTGCTTCGGCGCGCGCACCGGCGTCCCGGTAGTCCCCAAGATCGGCGAACAGGCGGAAGGCCGCGTTCCGCTCCCCCGCGTCGAGCAGCTCGAGCGCCTCCGCATAGCGGCAGGCGTCATAGCGCTCCATGGAGTCGCCATAGCCGGAGAGCGCGTAGAACTGCGCTGCGGCGTCGGCATAGCGGCCCGCCTCAAACACATCCGCGGCCGCGCGGTAGCGGCACTCCAGAATTTGCGTGTGGCTGTCGGCATAGTCGCCGAGCGCGGAGAACAGCGCCTCCGCCTGCTCGTAGTCGCCGCCGGCCAGAACCGCGGCGGCGTTGCCGTACCGGCTCTCGAGCAGCAGCGCATCCCGCTCGTCCGTTGCGTCGAGCGCTTCGAGCAGCGAGATGGCCCGCGTATAGTTGCCATCCGCTATGGCGCGCTCCGCCCAGGCCGTGACCCAGCGGGCGCGCGTAAAGAACAGCGCGAGGCCGATGGCGGTCAGCACCAGCGCAATGCTGGTGGAGAGGATGACCGTGCGCTTGACAAATCTTTTTTCCGCCTCCGCCTGCCCGGCGGCCGGCTGCACTTCCTGTTTCATAACGCTTCACCCCAGATATTCATAGACCGTGTGCCGCATATAGCTCGAGTTGATGCCGCAGCCCGTGGAGACCACGAAGTATACATCGTCAATGGCGTAATGTTCGATGTATTCCCGCACCGAAGCGCCGCCCATCGAGTCGAAGCTGCTGCTGCCGCGCAGATCGGCCAGGCACACGCGGTCGTAATACGGCGTCAGGTACGGCAAAAAGGCATTGCCATAGGAGTCGCAGATGACCAGCGCGTTGCGGCCCGTATGGAAGCCCGTTTCGGCCACATAGAACGGCGAGTGCGTGCCGCCGAGCAGCGCGCCGTAGCTGTTGCGCTCCGGCTCCATATAGCGGACCTCCTTCATCAGCACATCGAGGTCGCGGTATACGAAGGCGTGCGTGGGCGCAAGCCCGGCGGGAACCTCCAGCCGGTCCACGACCGAGGAGCCGGCGGACGCGCGTACCGACTGCGTGATCGAGCCGGTAAAACGGTCGTGCACGGTATAGGTAAAATCGGCATAGTCCGCCGACGGCGTGCCGAAGTGCGCCATCACATCGCGCTGGACAAAGCTCGCGCCGAGCGGCGACCAGTGGTGGTCGGTTTTGAAATAGACCGCATCGCCCTGCTCCATGTGCGCGCTGAGGATGCCGACGGCCGGGCAGACATACACGCCATCCACCGTCTCGGCCTGCAGCACCGGCTCCACCGTGCTGTACCAGCCGGAATAGATGTTGGGATGGAACAGCCATTGGTTCGCCACCTGTGAGTAGGGAACGTAGATGAATGTGACCGTGCCGTCCGCGGGCAGCGCCGCGCGATAGGCGTTGAGCGAGCGCGCGGTCGCAGAGATGGCGTCCGCACCGAACTGGAAGATGGTCGATGTGCCGCCGCTCTTCAGCCGGTAGCCCAGGACGGGGATATCCGTGCCGGCATCCGCTTCCGTGGAGCCGGAGGCATCCGCAGCGCCGTCATCCCCGGCGGAGGCGGCAGCGCCCGCAGGATCGCCGCCTGCAGAGGAAGCGGAGGTAAGGCCGCCGTCCCCGGCGGGCGCGGACGCCCCGGACTCCGGTTCGGACGCGGTTTCCGCCGGCCCGGCGGCGATGGATTCGCCCATGCTGTCAAGCTGCTCCGCAATGTCCGTTTGCAGCAGCCGATCCTCGTCCGACAGCGTGCTGAAAACGCCGAGAAGATCGGAGGAGCAGCCGAGCATTCCGCCGCGGCCGGGCAGCTGGTCGGAGAGGTAGGCTTCCAGCGAGCCGGCGAAGCTGCCGTCGAACCAGCTCTCCGCGCTGAACGCGGGCAGCGGCTCGAGCGTGCGGTTCTCCAGCTCCGAAACGCCGCCCTCGCGGTTGCCGGTGATGAAGACCAGCAGCCCGAGAAGGCCGAGCAGCAGGCACCACCAATAGGTTATGAGAAAGGAAAACTTGCGCTTCATCTCCACACCCCGTTAAAACTTCCAACTATATAGTATACCGGCCGCGGCGCAGCTTTGTCAACGAAGGAAGCGGGACCGCGCGGGAACGG
>JAQXRK010000224.1 GCA_029218485.1 bacterium
ACAAAAGCTCCGTTACGGATGCCTGCGATGCAGAAATCCGCTCCAAAAGTGCGCTTGCTTCCCCGTGAAGCTGTTTCGCAGTGTCCAGAAAACTCTTGTTTGCCATATCTGTTCTTGCCCCCGATATCATTTGTCCTCGAACGCGGCCGTCTGTTCTTTTGCCGCATTCTGTTCAGCAGCGAGCTCTGCCGCCGCGTGTTGAATCATAGTGGAAAATCCCTGATCCGTAATCGCCAGCACAATGCGTGCCGGTTTGCCAATCGCCTCTCCCGCATGTGCTGCGAGCAAAAGCGGAATCTGCATGCGCTCACACAGGCGGCCGTACCGCTCCTGTGTGGCCTGCGATGCCTCGGAATCGAGAATGACCAATCTGGCTTTCCCGGCACGAACCAGTTTTTCGACCGCAAAATCGCCCGACTGGCACTTGCCCGCCTTCATAGCAAGGCCGATTGCGTTACTCAGCCTTTGCTCCCGCATGCAGCGCCTCTCTCAGAGAATCGAAGATCGACTCGTCGATCCGCGTTTCCAACGCTCTCTCGAGCGCGCGTGTTTTGACGGCGCGGCTCAGACAATCGACGGAATCGCACAAATATGCGCCGCGACCGTTCGCGCGGCCGGTGCGATCCAGCGTTACCCCGCCCTCCGGTGTGCGTACAACCCGGATCAGCTCCTTCTTCGGCCGCATCTCGCGGCAGGCAACGCACATGCGCATCGGAATTTTCTTTGGCAAGCCTTACGCCTCCGTTTCCTCCGTATAATCACCTTCATGGAAAATCGCATCCATCGCCTCTTCCGCCTGCGACTGGCTCTTGATGTCGATCTTCCAGCCGGTCAGCTTCGCGGCAAGGCGGGCATTCTGTCCCTCTTTGCCGATTGCCAAAGAGAGCTGCGCGTCCGGCACGATGACCTTGGCCGCCTTCTCCTCTTCATTGATGTAGACCATCAGCACCTTTGCGGGGCTGAGCGCCTTGGCAATATAAACGGCGGAATCGGAATCCCACTCGATGATATCAATCTTCTCATTGTGCAGTTCGTTGACGATGCGCTCCACGCGGGCACCGCGCTGGCCAACGCATGCGCCCACCGCATCAACCTGCGGGTCAACGGAATGCACGGCAACCTTGGTGCGGAAACCGGCTTCGCGCGCGATCGACTTGACCTGCACCACGCCGCTCTGAATTTCCGGCACTTCCAGTTCAAACAGGCGCTTCACCAGCCCGGGATGCGTACGGGAAACCAGCACCTGCGGTCCCTTATTGTCCTTGCGAACCTCGAGCACATACACCTTGATTCGATCGGAGTTTTCGTACGTCTCGTTGGGAATCATCTCATTGGCGGTGAGCAGGCCATCCGTTTTGCCCAGCTCGACATAGGCGTTCCCCTTCTCGACGCGCTGCACGATCGCGGTGAGCACCTCGTTCTCCTTCTCTACGTATTCCTCGTAGATCACGCCGCGCTCCGCCTCGCGGATCCGCTGCACGACGACCTGCTTGGCGGTCTGCGCAGCGATGCGGCCAAAGTCGCGCGTTTTGATCTCCTCCTCCAGCACATCGCCCAGCTCATAGAGGGCATTGACCTTCTTCGCCGCTGCAAGGGAGATTTCGTTATGCGGGTTTTCTACGGTCTCGACCACCGTTTTGGAGGCGAAAATCTGGATATCGCCGGTGTGCGGATCCACCTCGGCGCGCACGTTTGCCGAGGTACCGTAGTTGCGCTTGTATGCCGAAATCAGAGCAGCCTCAATCGCGGCGATCAGTACGTCTTTGCCGATTCCGCGTTCCTTTTCCAGTGCATTCAGCGCTTCAATAAACTCCGCGTTCATGTTAGTATTTCATCCTTTCGTCCATTAAAATCTGATATACGGTTTGATCAGCGCCGCTTCTTTGCGCTTGATCGAGATCGTTCGCCCATCCTCAAGCAGCAGGTCAAAGGATTGCGCATCATAGGATTGCAGCACGCCGATCCATTCCTTTCGGTTCTCAAACGGCGCATACAGCTTGACGATGAGCTCCTGCCCGGCGTTGCGCGCAAAATCGGCATCCTTTTTGAGCGGCCGATCCAGGCCCAGCGAGGAAACGCTCAGATAGTACTGCTGCTCAATCGGGTCCGCTTCATCCAGAATCGGGTCAACCGCACGGCTCACGCGCTCGCAGTCATCGAGATCCACGCCGCCTTCCTGGTTGATATACAGCGTGAGCACCCAATTGCCATACTCCTTCACAAACTCCACATCACACAGCTCAAAGCCCAGCGCTTCCACTGTCGGCTGTAAGAGCTGTTCCACCACTTCGGTTGTTTTCAAATGCCGTTTCCTCCAGATCGGATGCAGTCGCAAATCGTCGTTCTGAAAACGAAAGAGTGGGTTTTCCCCACTCTCTCGACAAGTTCACAATCCAACGATATGCAGTATAGCACACTTTGCTGCGCAATGCAAGCCTTTTCTGCACTTCTATGCCTGCTCCCCCTGTGTTTTCTGATCGTCCGCGTCCGCTTTGAGGCCGGGGAGAAACGCACGTATCCCATAATGGATGAGCGCAGCATAGGAAAGCACCGTAGCGATCAGAAGGGTGTAAAAGTCGTAGGGAACCAGATGCGGATACCGGAAGGAAAGGAGCGAAAAAATCACGCCGGCAGCAAATAGGCCGGTTGCAATCTTCCCGAACCAATCCGCATAGACCACAACGCGATGCCTGAGCATCACCATGCTGCCAAGGATCATCAGCAGTTCCTTCACCGCGGAGAGCAGGAAAAGGACCAGAAACGCCGGCTGCCGTTTGCCGATATAAATGCAGATCAGCGCCGCTACCAGCAACAGTTTATCCGCAAAGGGATCCAGCAGCTTTCCGATGTTCGTAATCCAGTTGTTCCTTCTGGCCAGATATCCATCCAGAATGTCCGTCAGGAACGCCAAAATATACACGCACAGGGCGGCAACATGCCGCCCCGCGCAAAACAGGTATACAAATACCCCTACCATGCCAATCCGTAAAACGGACAGAATGTTCGGAATATGTCGCATCAGTGACTCAAGTCCTCCACATAGAGCATTCGGACGCCGGTATCTTCTTTCTCCGCCTGAGGTTCGTTTTCCTGCTTTTTGGCAGCCTCGCGCGCTTCAAAGAACTTCAGGGCGACCTGCGGGAACAGCGCATAGCTCAGGATATCCTCTTCCTGCTCGATATGCTCCTCGATGGCCTCGCGGTAGCTCTCCAGCTCGGGTTTGAGAAGATCCGCCGGACGGCAGGTGATGATCTCATCGTCACCGATCGCCATCTTGCGCACTTCCTCGTTCACTTCACCGGGCAGCCTGCCATATTCGCCGCGTAGCAGACCCTTGGACTCCTTCGGGAACATCTTGTAGCGGCCGGTGAGCACGTTGAATACCGCCTGCGTGCCGACGATCTGGCTGGTCGGCGTTACGAGCGGCGGATAACCGAAGTCCTTGCGCACGCGCGGGATCTCCGCGAGCACGTCATAATACTTATCCTCTGCATTCGCCTGCTTGAGCTGCGAAATCAGATTGCTGAGCATGCCGCCCGGCACCTGATAGAGCAGCGTGTTGGTATCGACGCGCAGGGACTTGTCGTTGATCAGGCCCTCTGCCTTCATGCGGTCAGCAACAGGACGCATGATCTTGGCCGCATCGGCCAGCCGATTGAGATCGAGGCCGGTATCGCGGTCCGTGCCGGCCAGCGCTGCCACGAGCGGCTCGGTCGCGGGCTGCGAGGTGCCGTTGCCAAACGGGGACAGCGCGCAGTCTACGATATCGACGCCCGCCTGCGCAGCGCGCAGATAGGTCATGTCGCCCGTACCGGTGGTGTTATGGGTATGCAGATGGATCGGGACATCGACCTCCGCCTTCAGCCTGGAGACCAGCGAATACGCCGCTTCCGGCAAAAGGAGGTTTGCCATATCCTTGATGCAGATCACATCCGCGCCCATCTGGACGAGTTCCTTTGCCAGCTTGACGAAATAATCCTCGTTGTGCACGGGGCTGGTCGTATAGCTGAGCGCCGGCTCGCAGATGCCGCCGTACTTCTTGGTATAGCGGATTGCGGCCTCCAGGTTGCGCGTATCGTTCAGCGCGTCAAAAATACGGATTACATCGATGCCGTTTTCGATGGACTTGCGGCAGAACTGCTCCACAACGTCATCCGCATAGTGCTTGTAGCCGAGGATGTTCTGTCCGCGGAAGAGCATCTGCAGCTTGGTGTTGGGCAGTGCCTTGCGCAGCGTGCGCAGGCGCTCCCACGGATCCTCATTCAGGAAGCGGAGGCAGGAATCAAACGTCGCTCCGCCCCAGACCTCGAGCGACCAATATCCGATGCTGTCCAGAATCTCGCAGGCGGGCAGCATGTCCTTGATGGACATGCGCGTGGCCGCCAGCGACTGATGCGCATCGCGGAAAATGGTATCGGTAATGTTCAGTTTCGTCATATCAGTGTCTCCTTATGCAACAATTAACCGAACAGGGACAGGAACACGCCTGCGGCGATTGCCGAGCCGATAACACCGGCCACGTTCGGGCCCATGGCATGCATGAGCAGGAAGTTGCCCGGGTTCTCCTTCTGGCCGACGACCTGCGACACGCGCGCAGCCATCGGAACAGCGGAAACGCCGGCGCTGCCGATCAGCGGGTTGACCTTCTTCTTGCTGAATACGTTCATCAGCTTGGCCAGCAGGACGCCGCCCGCCGTGCCGCCGCCGAACGCGATGACGCCAAGGGCAATGATCAGCAGGGTATCGACCTTCAGGAACGTGGCGGCCGTTGCGGTTGCACCGACCGTCGTGCCGAGGAAGATCGTGGTGATATTGCAGAGCTCGTTCTGTGCCGTCTTGCTCAGACGCTCCGTCACGCCGCACTCACGGAAGAGGTTGCCCAGCATCAGGCAGCCGACGAGCGGCGTTGCATCCGGTACGAGGAACGCAACAAAGATCGTAACAACGATCGGGAAGATGATCTTCTCGGTCTTGCTGACGGGGCGGAGCTGCTCCATCACGATCTGGCGCTCCTTCTTCGTGGTCAGCGCCTTCATGATCGGCGGCTGAATGACGGGAACCAGCGCCATGTACGAGTAAGCCGCAACGGCGATCGGCCCCAGATACTCCGGTGCCAGTTTTGAGGTGACGAGGATGGCCGTCGGGCCGTCAGCGCCGCCGATGATACCGATCGAAGCGGCAGCTTCCGTCGTGAAGCCGAAGATCAGCGCCAGCGCAAACGCGATATACACGCCGAACTGCGCGGCCGCGCCGAGGATCATGCTCTTCGGGTTGGCGATCAGGGGACCGAAGTCCGTCATTGCGCCGACGCCCATGAAGATCAGGCACGGATAGATGCCGAGCTTGACGCCCAGATACAGATAGTCGAGCAGACCGCAGTTCTTCGGCTCGGCGAGCATCTCCCAGTTGACATGGCCACCGGCATAGATGGCCTCATGGTACATGTTCGCGCCGGGCAGGTTGGTCAGCAGCATGCCGAACGCGATCGGGACCAGAAGCAGCGGCTCAAACTTCTTGACGATTGCCAAATACAGCAGAACGCAGGCAATGGCAATCATCACAAGCTGCAGCGGATTCTCGATGATTCGATAGAATCCGGTGGTTTGCAGGAAATCCAGCATAGCTTACTCCCTCCTTAGCGGATGGAGCACAGCGCTGCATCGGGGTTCACAGTGGCCCCCTGCTGCACGAACACGGCGGAAACCGTACCGTCGACGGGGCTGAGAATTTCGTTCTCCATCTTCATGGCTTCGAGAATCATAACCACCTGGCCCTTCTTCACTGCATCGCCGACCTTGACGTTGACGGACAGGATGTTGCCGGGCATGGGCGCTTTCACCGTTGCTTCACCGGCTGCGGGCGCTGCTGCGGGGGCTGCCGGAGCGGGGGCTGCTGCAGGAGCTGCCGGCGCTGCTGCGGGGGTTGCCGCGGACGCTGCTGCCGTCTTGCCGTCGATTTCTTCAACCGAGATTTCGTAGGAAGTGCCGTTTACATTGACCAAGAAGTTACGCATGATTATTTCCTCCCAGAGATTATTCACAAGTTAATCGTTGTTGACCTTTTTGACAGACAAAATGCGAAGTCCGGAAACGTCTCCGCCGATCGATGCAGCAATCGCTGCCGAAACCGCGGCAATGAACTGGCCCCGGTCGGGGATCTCAGCCGCCGGTGCGGGCGCGGACGGAGCCGGCGCTTCCTGCGCGGCCGCTTTCTTCGCGTTCAGGCCCGAAAACACCAGTGACATCAGCTTGATGATCAGGATCAAGCAGATCAGCCCTACAAAAACGGTTCCGAATCCCAAACCGAATGTGGAGAGCCCCAATACTAATTTTTCCATGTAGAACCTCCGAAACAAAACCTCGAATTCGCGGCGCCAAAATGCATTCTCATCCTAACCCGCATTCTTCTTATTCTATGACAGTCCTCTTTTTCCTGCTAAGAAATCATTAATTTTTTCACATTTTTGTCGATTTCTGAACGCATATTCGACTGAAAAAGCAAAACGGACGTGCAGCGGCCGGGTCTCTCAGCGGATTTACCGCTGCAATCGGCCCCGGGCGGCGTGCAGTTTCCGCGAACAAAGCGAAGGCGGCGGACACCGCTGCCCGCCGCTTTTCATGCGTTCCGAAAAGCCGGCGATCAATCCGCGAGTGCGGCCAGACGCTCCTGCAGCTTTATGAGCATCTCCTCCGCGTTTTTCAGTTTCTTCCGCTCCTCGTCCACGACCGCCGCGGGCGCTTTGCTGATAAAGCGCTCGTTGGACAGCTTGCTGCCGGCGCGGTCCTGCTCGCCCTGAACGCGCGCAATCTCCTTGCGGATGCGTTCGCGCTCCTTGTCGATATCCACGAGGGAAGCCAGCGGAATCAGGACGTCGACTCCGGTGCACACCAGATGGATATCGCGCTTGTCGGCAGCGATGGACGCATCATCGCCCACAACCACCTCGTTCGCACCGGCCAGCCGCTGCATGGCCACCTCCATGGCGCGGTAGGCCGCCTGCCTGGCAGCGGGCACGCGCAGCCGGATGGTGATCTTCTGCGCCGGGGGCACCTTCATCTCGGCGCGCAGGTTGCGGATCGCCCGAACGATCTCCATCAGCGACTCCATCCGTTCGCACTCGTCCGGGAAGCACAGCGCGTCGCTCTGCTCCGGCCATGCGGACAGCATGATCGTCTCCTCATGGCCCGGCAGCTTCTGGTAGAGCTCCTCGGTGATGAACGGCATGAATGGGTGCAGCAGCTGCATCGCCTGCTTGAGCACATAGGTCAGCACGCTCGCGGCCGATTGCCTTTCCGCAGCCGCATCGCCGTACAGGCGCGGTTTGGCCATCTCAATATACCAGTCGCAGAACTCCAGCCAGATGAAGTCGTAGATCTTCTGCGCCGCGAGGCCGAGCTCGAAGGCATCGAGATTCGCGGTCACCTGCCCGGTCACATCGTTCAGGCGGTGGAGAATCCACTTGTCCGCATCCTCCAGCCGGCACTGATCGAGCGGGATCGTCTCGACATCCTCGATGCTCATGAGTACGAAGCGCGCCGCATTGTAGACCTTGTTGCAGAAGTTGCGCGCGGCCTCGACCTTCTCCCAGTAGAAGCGCATATCATTGCCGGCGGAGTTGCCCGTCAGCAGGGAGAAGCGCAGCGAGTCGGCGCCGTACTTGGCGATGACCTCCAGCGGATCGATGCCGTTGCCGAGCGACTTGGACATCTTGCGGCCGAGGCTGTCCCGCACCAGTCCGTGGACATACACTGTATCGAACGGCTTTTCCTTCCGCACCGCAAGGCCGAACGTGATCATGCGGGACACCCAGAACGTGATGATATCATAGCCCGTGACCAGCGTGGATGTCGGGTAGAAGTATTTCAGCTCCTCCGTCTCCTCCGGATAGCCCAGCGTCGAGAACGGCCACATACCGGAGCTGAACCAGGTGTCCAGCACATCCTCATCCTGGCGCATGGGCGCGCCGCACTTGGGACAGGTTTCCAGCTTGGTTTCGCTTGCCGCGACCTCGCCGCAGGCATCGCAGTAATAGACCGGGATCCGATGTCCCCACCAGAGCTGGCGGGAGATGCACCAGTCGCGGATGTTCTCCATCCAGTTGAAGTACGCCTTGTCAAACCGCTCCGGAACGAAGCGGATATCGCCGTTTCGCACCGCCTCGAGTGCGGGCTCGGCGAGCGGCTTCATATCCACGAACCACTGCTTGGACACGATGGACTCGATCGTCGTATGGCAGCGGTAGCAGGTGCCGACATTGTGCGTATACGGCTCCACCTTGACCAGCGCGCCGCAGGCATCCAGATCCGCGACGAGCGCCTTGCGGCATTCAAAGCGATCCATGCCCTCATACTTGCCGCCAAGCTCGTTGATATGCCCATCGTCCGTAAACACGCGCAGGATCGGCAGGTTGGCGCGGCGCCCCACCTCAAAGTCGTTCGGATCGTGACCCGGTGTGATCTTGACCGCGCCGGTGCCGAACTCCATCTCGCAATAGGCGTCGGCAATGACGGGAATCTCGCGGCCGACCACCGGAATGACCACGTTCTTGCCGATGATATCCTGATAGCGCGGGTCCTCGGGGTTGACCGCGATCGCGGTATCGCCGAGCATGGTTTCCGGCCGTGTCGTTGCAACCGTGATCGAATAGCTGCCATCCGGGGCATCGTACCGGATATGCCAGAGCGAGCTGGCCTGCTCCTCATACTCAACCTCGGCATCCGAGAGCGCGGTCTTGCAGTCCGGGCACCAGTTGATGATCCGGTCGCCCTTATAGATCAGGCCTTTGTTGTAAAGATCGACGAAGACCTTGTTCACCGCGCGGTTGCAGCCGGCATCCATCGTGAACCGCTCGCGCTCCCAATCGCAGGAAGAGCCGAGCTTGCGCAGCTGCTGCACGATGGTCTTGCCGTAATCCTCGCGCCATTTCCACGCGCGCTCGAGAAACGCCTCGCGGCCGATATCGTTTTTGGTCAGTCCCTCGGCGGCCATCTGCTCCACGATCTTGACCTCCGTCGCAATCGAGGCGTGATCCGTGCCTGGGAGCCAGAGCGTCTCGTAGCCGCGCATGCGCTTATAGCGGATGAGCGTATCCTGCAGCGAGTTGTCCAGCGCGTGCCCCATGTGCAGCTTGCCCGTGATGTTCGGCGGCGGAATCACGATGCAGTAGGGCTGTTTGTCCGGGTTCGGCTTTGCATGGAAGTAGCCGCTCTCCTCCCAGTGCTGATACCACCGCGATTCCACCGCGGATGGATCGTAGGTCTTTTCCATTTCCAGTGCCATCACCATGTCCTCCCAATCAAGAAAATAAAAGCGCCCGTTCCGTCAAAGGACGAAACGGGCGCTCGCGGTACCACCTTTGTTGGACGGCTGCAGCCGTCCCACTCAAAGCCTTAACGCGGCTCCTGCGTGCGCCGCTCATCGAACGATTCACGGCACATGCTCAAAAGCGACCTTCCAGCCATTTCCCTGCCGCGAAACCTTGCAGCCAGTGGGTTCCGCTCTCTGCTGCCGAAATGGCCGTACTCCTCTTTATCATCGCACATTATTCATGATCTTTGCTTAGTGTACAGCATATTTTGGCGTTTTGTCAACCGTTCTTCACCTGTTCATCCGCCCAGATATCCATGCGCTCCTGCAGCAGGTTGAAATAAGCCGGGCCATAGCTCAGGTACTGCGTAAGCACATCCTTCTGCACATACGCCTCTCCGAGATCCGCGCTGAGCGAGCGCATCATACCGGCAAGCTGCGTGTAGCCGAGGGCGTAGGAGAACGAGTAAAACGGCATGTTGACCGCATATGAGTAGAGCAAACTGACAATCGCATCGTTGCCGAGGCCATAGGCGGAGAGGTATTCCTTCAGATCATCCGGCTCCATGCCCTCATAATTGACCTTGATGCTTGTCATGGCCAGCAGCATGGCGTTGCCCGCCATCTCATCGCAGAACCGCATCATGGTGGTGGTGCGGTTGTACTTCGTTTGCGCCAGAATGGCAAGCTCCTCCGCAAACTGCGCCCATCCCTCAACGTAGCCGGAGAACGGCAATACCTGCTGCATCAGGCCAAGTCCATCCAGATTGCGCTGATAGATGTGCTGGTACATGTGCCCCGGATAGCCTTCGTGCGCCAGCGTCAGGAACAGATAGGTCTGATCGGCAGCCGGGTTCAGGATGACCGTATTGTCCTGCCAATCGTCAATGGCCGGTACGGCATAGGCGGCCGGGCTCATGAGCGCTTCCAGTTCCGGCGGCACCTGCCGCGTCTCATAGCTGTGCGCGGACAGCTCCGGGAGCACAGTCTTGCACAGCGCTTCCAATTCCGTAAGATCCGCCCGAACGTCGCCGCTGGTCAGCGGAGTGTCGGGGTCTTCGCTCGCCTCCGCTTCCAGACTGAAGGTCTGGTAGGAATAGATCAGATAGGCAAACTCCTGCTCCAGCAGCAAAATCGCGTCTTCCGGGGAAATATCCGAGGCGGCCTCGCTCTGCAGCCCGAGCGTAAAGTATTGCAGGCCCTCTTCTCCAAAGGCGTGCAGACCCTCCTCGTTTCGGCAGGTATCCGACAGCGCGGCAAGGCCGTCCCGCAAGGTTTGAAACGCGTTCAAAAACTCTCCTGTCAAAAGCGCTTTGCCCTGCTCCAGATAGGCGGCGCGCTGATCGGCGGTCAATTCGGAAACCCCTTCCAACGACTTCTCAAACTCCGAAATCAGGAACAGTTCGTCGCCGGCGCCGATGATCTGGTCGAGATCGGCAAGGATCGTCTCCAGCGCGCCCTCCGTCATAAAGCGTCCGTTCTCCGACCGCTTCTGCTCATATGCGAGCACCTGCCCCAGATACCGCGGGGTATCGGCAACCAAGTCCAGATACGCCTTGATATCCGCTTCCGTTTCGATCCGGAACAGCCATAGCGCGACGGGCAGGTTGACCTGCAGCCCGGTATACTGCGTCAAAGGTTCATAGTAATACTCCAGCGCGTCGCCCGCGATGTTGGATTCAAAATATTGTTGGAGAACATCGTAGGAAAGCTGCTGTTGCTGCGTCAACCGTTCGCGGTCGATCTCCAGCAGCCGCTCGAGATATGTCACGCACTCGGCGACGTCCGCGTGAGAAGCCTCCTCGGACAGGTCTCCCCATGTCATCGGAATCTCCGACGCATCGATATCAAAAGCAGCGGGGTCTCTCAGGTATTCGTGCAGCGCCCAGCCGCTGTCGGATACATAGTGGACGAACACCTCGCGATCCAGCGCCAAAAATTGCTCGGAAGCGCTCTCATCCGGCTCCGGCGTCGATTCAGGCGTGGGTTCTGCGGTTGGCTGCACATCCGGCTCCGGCGACGAGATGACGACTGGTGCCGGCGTCTGCTCCGGCTCCGACGGGGGCACCTTGCATCCGATGGCCGCAACAGCGAGAAGAACGGCCATCCAGCACGCCAGCAAGCGCCACAGCTTCTTTTGCAACAACATCATTCATCTCTCCTCTCTGATTTAACCGTAGAGCGCGTCCATGATCTCGTAGAGTTTGACAAACCGGCCATCCGGCGTGACCAGGCCGAGGTGCAGGTGGTTCACGGCGCTGTTGCCGGTATTGCCCACATGGCCGATCAGATCGCCCGCCTTGACGCGCTGTCCTTCCTCCAGAAAATCCGTCTCGCGGATCATATGATAGTAGTGGTATTCGTATCCGAAATCATCCAGCACAACCACATAATAGCCCGGAATCGCCTGATAGCCGATATAGAGCACCGTTCCGTCCGTACAGCTGTAGATGTTGGAATTGGCCGGCGCGCGCATATCCAAGCCCGTATGCTTGCGCGTGTTTCGCGACCGCCCCTGATACCAGCGGTCAAAGAAGGAGGTCTGCTCCAGCGGTTTTTGGATCGTCGCCACATAGGCCGGATCCAGCTCCGGCATCTCGTATTCCGTCTCCTCACCGTTTTCATCGTACACGGTGGTCAGGTAGCATTGGATATAGCGCGCGTTCATGTACAGGTCGCGATCGCTTCCCGCAAGGCTGTACAGCAGCTTCTGAAGATTTGCCGGAGCGACATGGACCAGCAGCAGATAATTCCCGCTCTCCAGCTCCTCTAGGGAGCAGTCGGCCTCAAAAATATCCCAGCTGTCCGTATCGGGCGACATGGTCCAGAGGAGCGCGCCCGCATATTTCCAATCCACAGGATCGATCTCACAGCGATATTCGAGCACGATGTCCGGGAAACGGTCCTCCAGCTGCCGCACGGCATCCTCGCAGCTCCCGCACAGGGAGAAATACCACTCCTGACAGAGGAAATGTAGTTCTTCCGCCTGCTCCAGCACGTCCGAAAAGGTCGGTTCCGAAAGCCCCAGCGCCGCAAACGCGGCCATAAAATCGTAGCTGTCCGGAATGGAATACAGAATGTCGCAGAATGCATCGGTCACCTCCGCCGTCTCGGGCGGCGGGGGCATGGTCGGCTCCGGCGTCGGCGCCGGCGTTGGCGCTGGAGCGGCTGAAATGCTGGCCGCCACGGCATCCTGCCGCATGCTCTCGAAGGGAACGCAGGCCGAAAGAACCACCACAAGGATCACCAGCGTGATGCACAACAGGGGGATTCTCTCAGACCTCATATTGTAAAAAGCTCCTTAGCCTCTTGCGATTGTCCATTCCATCCCAGTTTTTGCAGAGCGGAAACAAAGTATGCAGGAAACGGCGCAAAAAACGTCATCGGCTCTCCGGTTGCGGGATGGCGCAGCTGCAGGCGGTATCCGTGAAGCGCCTGCCCGTCCAGCCCAAGCTGCCGCTTTGCGCAGCCATACACCGCATCGCCCGTGACCGGGTGGTGCATATAGGCCATGTGGACGCGGATCTGGTGCGTTCGCCCGGTTTCCAGCCGCACGCGCAGCAGCGTATGGGTAGTAAAGCGGTGCAGCACCGTCCAGTGCGTCACTGCGCTGCGCCCGTTTGCGACAACCGCCATGCGCTTTCGGTCCGTCGGGTGGCGGCCGATGTTTGCATCCACCGTGCCCTCATCCTCGCGCAGATTGCCGTCCACCAGAGCGATATAGCTTCTTCCCGCTTCATGCGTCTTAAACTGCTCGGCGAGCGACTGATGCGCTGCGTCATTCTTTGCAACGACCAGCAGGCCGGAGGTCATGCGGTCGATGCGGTGCACAATGCCCGGCCTGAGTTCGCCGCCGATCCTGGAAAGGCTTCCAAAGTGATACAGCAGGCCGTTGACAAGCGTACCGGTCGCATGGCCGGGCGCGGGATGCACAACGAGCCCCTGCGGCTTGTTGATGACGCAGATATCCGCATCCTCATACACGATATCCAGCGGCATGTCTTCCGGCACGGCATCGATCTCTACCGGTTCGGGATAACGGATCTGCACGCTGTCTCCCGCGGACAGCACATGGTTCGGCTTCACGCGCGCGCCGTTGACAAGGACATCGCCGTCGCGGATGAGCCGCTGCAGCTGGCTGCGGGAGAGCGCAACCACTTCCGCCAGATATCGGTCAATGCGCTCCGATGCCGCCGCAAGCAGGGTTTCCTCATTCATCGGCATGCGCCTCGCTGCCGGTCTCCCGCTTTTCCGGTTCCAATGCGCTGAAAATGGACCCGTTCTTTACAAACAGCGTATCCAGAAACAGCAGTGCCGCGCCAACGGTAATGGCGCAGTCCGC
>JAQXRK010000225.1 GCA_029218485.1 bacterium
AGCAATCCATGCATAGAAAGAAAAATCCGGCGGTGATACTCGCCGCGCTGGCGCTGAGCCTGATCGGCGCGGTGCTCCTGCTGCTGCGCCTCACGCCGGTCGGGGATGCCGTTCCGCGGAACACGCCCGCCCCATACACGCCCGTGCCGTATTCCGAGGGCGCTGCCTTCGAGACACAGGCGATGCGCGACTTCGTCGTGATGGGCGATGCAGGACAAACCAGCCTGTTTGAACTGCTTGGGAAGCCGGTGCTCGTCCACTTTTGGAACGACGACAGCGAAGCCGTGGTCGGGGAGCTGCAAGCGCTCGAGCGCGCGTACCAGCACTTTGGTGAGGACGTCCAGTTTCTGGTGGTCCATACGCAGGGCTCGCTGAGCGAGGATGCGGCCAGAGCGCTCTTCCTCCGGCAGGCGTTCACACTGCCGCTCTATTTTGATGCGGACGGAAGCGCAAGAAAAGCCTGCGGCGCGCCGCAGGCTCCTGCAACCTATTTTATTGATGCGGATGGGTTCCTCGCAGCCGCTTCCGAAACGGGCATCGACGAGGATGCGCTGCAATTCGGCCTGTCGCTGCTGTCTACGCGCGAACCTCTCCCTCCGGCTTCTTCCGCTGACCCGGATGCCACAGCTGCACCAGAAGCACTGCCGCCAGCATGAGCACGCAGCCAACGGCCTCCCGCGTACTCATCGACTCGTTCAGCAGCAGCACGCCGGCAAGCGCCGCAAACACGGACTCCAGGCTCATGATCAGCGAGGCGATCGGCGCGGGCACATCGCGCTGGGCGAGGATCTGGAACGTATAGGCCAGACCGCAGGAGAGCACGCCGACAAACAGGAGCGGCTGCCATGCCGCAAGGATTGCGGAAACGGCCGGGCGCTCCAGCAGCAGAGCCGGAATCAGCCCCAGTACGCCGGCGACAAAGAACTGGATGCAGGAGAGCGCCACGCCGTTGACGACCGGCGAATAGTGATCGACCAGCATAATCTGCACCGCAAAGCACACCGCGCAGCCCAGCACATAGAGATCCCCCGTCGAAACGGTGAACCCCTCCTTCATGCAGAGCAGATACATGCCCACCAGCGCAACCGCCGTGCCGACCCATGTGGCAAGGCCGGGGCGCTTTTTGAGCGGGATCGAAAAGATCGGGACGAGCACGATATACAGCGCCGTGATAAAGCCGGCTTTGCCCGCCGTCGTGCGTTCAATGCCGAACTGCTGCAGGTTGCCCGCGAAGAACAGCGCCAAACCGCACAGCGTTCCGCCGACGATGAGCTTGCGGCCGCCGAGATCCACGGGCTTGCCCATGCGCCGGTTGCGGCGCACGGAAACCAGAATCACCGGCAGCAGAGTTGCCGTACCAATCAGAAAGCGCACCGCGTTAAACGTGAATGCGCCGATATACTGTCCCGCGATCCTCTGCGCGGCAAATGCGGTGCCCCAGATGAGCGCCGCGGCAAGGAGCATCGCAATGCCCCGCCATTTCAATCTGTCCTGTGTGTTCATGCGCACCATTATACATATTTCCGTATGACAATTCAACAACTTTCGCTTTGTTCATGCATAGCCGCCCCCCGTTTGAGGGATTCTAACGGCATGTGGATCGATTTGTTAAAAGTTTTGGGGACCTCCGTCGGGTCCATCGTCGTACTGTTTCTGCTTGCGCACCTCATGGGCAACAAGCAGATCTCCCAGTTGTCCATGTTCGACTACATCGTGGGCATCTCCATCGGCTCGATTGCCGCCGAAATGGCCACGGAGCTGGAAACCCCTTTGCACTCGCTCCTTGCCATGATCGTCTACGGACTGATGGCCTTTTTGATCTCCATTGCGACCAGCAAATCGCTGAAGCTGCGCCAGTTCGTCACGGGCAAGCCCATTCTGCTCATGGATCAGGGCCAAATCTACCGGGACAACCTCAAGCGCGCGCGGCTGGATCTGACGGATTTTCTGACGCTTTGCCGCGTTTCCGGCTATTTCGATCTCGCCGCCGTCAAGACCGCCATCATGGAATGCAATGGGACGCTGAGCTTTTTGCCCGTTTCCACGCTGCGCACCGCGCAGCCGGCCGATTTTGATCTGTATCCAAAGCAGGAGCAGCTGTTTGAAAACGTCGTCATGGACGGCGTGCTGATGCGCGAAAACCTGCAGGCAACCGGCTACGACGAGCAGTGGCTGCGCGCGCAGCTCAAGCAACGGGGCTATGGCAGCTACCGGCAAATCCTGCTGGCAACGTGCGACACCGAGGGGACGCTGACGGTCTACCCCATGGATGCCAAAGCGCCCGCCCGCTGGAACCCGTTTGAATAGGCGCCCGTGCCGGCGGTAAGCTCCGATCGCCGGGCAAAAGAAAGCGATCGGGGGAAGGCGCCCGCGCCGGCCGGCTGCCGGATCGCACAAAAGAAGCGTTCCTCCTCTTCGGGGAACGCTTCTGAATCTTTGTTGAATCCTTGCTGCGCTTTGGCCTATGCCTTATAGG
>JAQXRK010000226.1 GCA_029218485.1 bacterium
AGATGCGCGGGCGAAAGCAGAACCGCACAAACGCCGCGCCGAACAGCAGCAGCAGCCCGGCCGACGACCAGACGGTATGCTGCAGCGCGACATTGGTGAACAGGCAAAGGAACAGAACGAGATCGGACACGAGATCGAGCAGCCGGTCTCGCCGGTCAACGGAAACAGCTTGCAAGGCACTTCCTCCATTTCTTTCGCCGGGGTTCGCGCCATCGGCCGGCGCGCCCGGGTGTGCATTGCCGGCAACAGATACCGGGCGAAGTCCCGGCGGGGGTTGCCGCATCGGGGTATTGCCGGTAGTGGAAGTCGGATGTTGTCCCGGCGGCGCTAACGGACAACGGATACGCGGGGAGACGCGCTCCGCCCCGGCGGGATCGTTCGGTCAGCGGATCCGCGATTTGAGATACGCCATCCATTCCGCGCCCACGCGCTCCACGGCCAGCCGGTCGGCGATGCGCCGCGCGCTGCGGCCGAGCGCCGCGGCAAAATCCGGCTCGTCCGCCAGCCTGCCGAGCGCAGCCGCCATGGCGGTCCGGTCGCCCACCGGCACGAGCAGCCCGTCGACGCCGTGCCGGATCAGGGCGGCGCACCCGCCCGATGGGCAATCGGTCGCAATGCACGGCAGGCCGAGCGCCATGGCCTCCATCAGCGCGTTCGGCATGCCCTCATAGTCCGACGGCAGCACAAAGGCGCCCGCGGTGCGGATGCGATCCGCCACGTCGGCGCACGAACCCGCAAAGCGCACGGCCGCCTCCGGGAGGAGCGACCCGGCCAGCGCCCTGAGCGCCGCTTCCTCGCGGCCCTCGCCGTACAGCTCGAGCATCCAGCCCGGATGGCGCTGCAAAAAGTCCGAAAACGCGCCCAGCAGCAGCGGCACGTTCTTCTGCGGCTCCAGCCTGCCCACGCAGACCACGCGCCGCTCCCGCTCCCCGTCCCACGGCGAGCCGAGGCGCGCCGCATCGAGCGGATTCGGCATCACGGCGCCCCTCTGCCGCAGGCGCTTCGGGAAAAAGTCCGCCGCGCCATCGGTTTGGAAGATCAGCCCGGCGGCGAGCGGATAGGCGATGCGCCTGAGCAGCCGCGTGATGCGCCTGTTCGGCATCACATACGGGTTGTTCCGCTCCGACACCACGACGGGGACGCCCGTGCCGCACAGCCCGAGCAAGGCATAGACGCCGATCTCCTCCGGCATGGCGAGCACCACGCCGGGGCGCTTTTCCACGACCAGCCGGCGCAGCGCGCGGTACTGCGCCCACTTGTTGAGAAGCGCGTTGCCGGAGCGCGTGCCGATAACCGCCACGCGGCAACCCTCCGGCAAGGCATATTCGATCGGGCGATCCTCCGTGAGCACCAGATCAACGCCCCAGCCGTTTTGGAGCAGATAAGCCGCAAGCTGCTGCACCACGCGCTCACAGCCGCCGCGCAGCATGCTCCGGGTGACGATGCAGATGTCAGGCATGGGCCGCCCCTTCCCCGCCGCCCGGCGAACCGTTCTCTGCGGTTTTGTTTTGCTGTGTCTTTGAGGCAGATGCAGCGCGGCAGGCGGGGGCGGCCTCCGCATCAGCGGGCGCGATCCCGGAACCGTCCAAAGCGCGCAGAACGGTCTGCCGCTTTTGAAACACGCTGGTATTGGCCGGCACATCGGTGAAGAGCAGCGTGCCCGCACCGATGACGGCGTTCGAGCCGATCGCCACCGGGCCGAATGCGCACGCGCCGGTCAGAATGGATACGTTGTCGCCCAGCACCGGCTGCGTCGCGCCCGGAAAGTCGCCGAAATCCGTGTGCAGGTCGCGCGTTTTGCCGCCGTTGCCGCCGAGCGTCACGCCCTGATGGAGCGAGAGGCGGCTGCCCGCCCGCACATCGCGGCCGACGACCACGCCCATGCCGTGCCGGATCACAAAGCCGGGGCCGATCTCGGCGCGAAAGTCGATGTCGATCGCAAAGCGCACCCGGCTGCGATAGCTCAGAAAGCGCGGCAGCACGCGGAGGCCGAAGCGCGCGTGCAGCGCGTGGGCAAGGCGGTAGTTGCGGATCGCCTTCCAGTTCGCATCCAGAAAAATGGTGGACAGCGCGCGCCCGCGCGCCCCCTCGGCCGCGGCGCGCACATCCGCGCGTAAGAGCTGCATCAGCATGACAAAACCTCCAGAGTGCGGGCCGCTGCATACACGGCGCCGCTATTCCAACACGACGGCGGAGTCAACCGGCACGAACAGCAGGCGCTGCCATTACAAAACAGTAGAGCTTATCTGCGCTGCCTGCGGAACACCGCCATGACACCACGATAGCAAGCATCGCCGCCCCTGCCCCGCAGCGCGGTGAACACAT
>JAQXRK010000227.1 GCA_029218485.1 bacterium
AAGGGGAACGCCGCACGTTTCGGAGTACCGCCCTGCTGCGGAGCAGCAAATTGTTCCCGGAACGGTGGAGCCAAGGGGCAGAATTGTTGTTGCCGGACTTGGCCCGGCCGGCCTGTTTGCGGCATACACTTTGGCAAAGCAAGGCTATCGGCCACTGGTGATCGAGCGCGGACAGCCCATTCAACAGCGCGTTCACGATGTGGATGCGTTCTGGAACCGCGGCACGCTCCTGCAGGACAGCAACGTGATGTTCGGCGAGGGCGGCGCCGGTACCTTTTCGGATGGAAAGCTGACAACAAGAATCAAGGATCCGCGTGCCGATCTCGTTTTACGGCTGCTCGCTGCCCATGGCGCACCGAGCGATATCCCGATTCTGGCCAAGCCGCACATAGGAACGGATCGGTTACGAACGGTGGTTTCCTCCATGAGAAAGAGCATTGAGGAGATGGGCGGAGAGGTGTGGTTCTCCGCGAAATTCTGCGGCATGGAAACGCAGGATGGTGCCATGCGGTCGATCCTTGTTCAGCACGGATCGGCTTTGGAACGGGTACCCTGTGCGGCGCTTGTCCTGGCGATTGGTCAGGGCGCGCGCGACACATACCGTATGCTGGCTGACGCCGGGGTTGCAATGCAGCCAAAGGCACTTGCTGTCGGCGTGCGGGTCGAGCATCCGCAATCAATGATCGATCGTGCTCAATATGGTGCGCTTGCAGGCGATCCAAGGCTTGGCGCAGCGGAATATCGACTGTCTGCTCGCAGCGGCGGGCGCGGCGTCTACACGTTTTGCATGTGCCCGGGCGGATTTGTTGTTGCGTCTTCTTCGGACGAAGGACAGATCGTTGTAAACGGGATGAGCAATTATGCGCGCGATGCGGAGAACGCAAACGCAGCCATCGTTGTGCAGGTAACGCCGGAGGATTATCCGGGTTCGGATGCGCTGAGCGGCGTGCGCTTCTGTGAAAAGCTGGAGCACGATGCCTATTTGGCGGGCGGTGGTTCCTTCTATGCGCCGGCTTCGCGCATTGCGGATTTTTTAGCGCATGATACGCCGCGCGGCTTTGGCGGTGTTCGGCCGACCTATCGCCCGGGTGTTGCAGCTTACCCGTTGTGGGATTGCCTGCCGGACTTTGTAGCAGAGGGCGTTGCAGATGGCATTCGCAGCTTTTCCAGAAGTCTGCACGGGTTCGACCTGCGGGACGGGGTGCTGACCGCGGTGGAGAGCAGAACGAGCGCACCGCTGCGCATTCTGCGAAGTGAGAGCGGGGAATCCGCCTCCCATGCCGGTATGTATCCCGTTGGGGAAGGCGCAGGGTATGCGGGAGGAATCGTCAGTGCTGCCGTCGACGGTATGCGTGCAGCGGTGCGCATCATCGAAAAGTTTCGTGTGCCGGCCTGGTGATAATTCACAAATCATCAACAAACTGGCTCGCGTTTGCGTGCTATAATCAGGTATTAAGCTGATGCAGAAAAAGAAGCATCGATTTGGAGGTATAAGGAATCATGACTGCTCGCAGAAGAAGACGGAGAAAGCGCCTGCGCATCCAGCCGCGCTTTATTGTTGTACTGTTGCTTTTCCTCGTCGTTGTGGTATTGGCTGTTGTCGTATTGACAAGCCTTGGTAAACCGGATGATGGACAGCAGCAGGCACAGAATGGTCAAAATCCGTCCTCTGGCGGCCTGTTTACTGATATTTTCAGCACACCGGAGCCAACGCCGGAACCGACACCGGAACCCACGCCGGAGCCGACGCCCACCCCGCGCTTTGATATCCCGCATGCGGTGGAGAGCTCTAATCCGGCGAACTGGGGCTATTCCACCGATGTTGAGGTTAACGGTATGACGGTGGGGGCCTACACCCGTGAGACGCCGATTTTCTTTGATTATGATGAACCCTACACCAACGTGAACGGTATCGTCACCTTCCGCGGAGACAACTATCGGAGCGGTGCAGCATACGGTACGGCGAGCATTTCCGCAAAATCGCTCAGCAAAGCGTGGAGCTTTGAAATCGGGCAGATGACGAAGCCGAGCGGCAGCGGCAACTGGTCGGGCAGCGGTTGGGTCGGACAACCCTTGGTCGTCTGCTGGCCCGAAAGCACCAAGCAGATCATGAACATGTACGACTGGGCCAAGCAGAAGCAGGGGCTTGTGGAAGGTATCCTTGCCTGCCTCGATGGCAACGTCTATTTCTT
>JAQXRK010000228.1 GCA_029218485.1 bacterium
TCCATCGCCGCGGCGAGCGCCTCCGTTGCATAGCCGCGGTTTTTGCTGTCCGGGTGGATCACATAGCCCAGCTCGATCCGGTCGCCGTCCATCTCCACATCGTTGATGAAGCCGATGAGCCGTCCCTGCCGGTAGATGCCGTACTCGAAGTGCCGGTCGGAGAGCGACCATGCTTTGAGGCGCAGCCACATGGCCGCCGCCTCCTGTTCCGTTTGAAAATCCGGGAGCATGAAGGTCTGCCGGATCTCGTCGTTGTACAACAGGGAGAGCATGTCCTCCCGGTCGCATTCCTCATAGAACTTGAGAAGAAGCCGCTCCGTTTTGAGCTGCAGCATCCGCTTTTCCATATTGTGCGCCTCCCCTGCCGCAGCGTGCGGCGCCGTCCCGGGCCGCTGCCGCGCCGGCCGCTCCTCCCGCTGTGCCGTTCGATTCAAAACTCGCGCTTCAGGCTGCGGGTGACGAACAGCGCGCCGAGCGCCTCTTTCGGATCGCGGCCATCGTACAGGATGTCGTAAACCGTGTGGCAGATGGGCAGCTCCGCGCCGGTCTTCTGCTCCAGCAGGCACAGCGCGCGCACGGTATGATACCCCTCCGCCAGCTCGCCGTACGGTTCGCCGCGCACGAAGGCCTCGCCGAAGCGCCGGTTATGGCTATAGGGTGAGAACACCGTGGCCTCATAGTCGCCCAGATGGCACAGGCCGTATGCGGACAGCTCGTTGCCGCCCATCGCGCGGATCAGCCTTGCGATCTCCCGCGTGCCGCGCGACATGAGCGCGCCCTTGAGCGTGGCCAGATGCATCGCGTCGAGCATGCCGGCCGCGATGCCGATCACGTTCTTCGCCGCCGCGCCGATCTCGTTGCCGATCAGATCCGTCCCGTAATAGAAGCGGATCAAATCGCCGGAGAAGGCCTCGACCAGCCGGGTCTTTGTTTGCTCATCCGCGCTGTCAATGACCATGCAGTTGGGAATGCCGCGATAATACTCCTGCACATGCCCCGGTCCGAGCCAAACGGCGACGGAATTGGTATCGTCCAGCGTTGAGGCGATCTCGGACGGCCGGAGGCCTGTTCCGATCTCCAGCCCCTTCATGCACAGCACGAGCGTCCGGTTTCGGACGGCGCAGGCGCGCATTTCCTCCACAAGCCCCCGCAGCGCCTGCACGCCGACCGAGATCACAATGGTCTCGGACGCGCAGGCCTGTTCGAGCGATGTGGTGAGGCACACGGAGTCCGGCATGGTCAGCAGGTCGTTCGCGCGCGTTTTCAAAAAGCGCTGCATCCGCGCGGAGGACGCGCGTCCGTACAGCGTTACGGTATGGCCGAGCCGGTCGAGATACCAGGCGATCAGCGATCCCCAGCGGCCGCAGCCGATCACGGTGATTTGCATAGGTTTTCCTTCCGATATGGAACGGCCGCGCACGCGCGCCCCCGGTATCCGCCGGTCCGCAGCGCGCCGCGCGGCTCGTTCCGTCCGCCGCTTCAGCGGATAAAGCTTGTTTTATTGCTGCGCTCCGCCATCGGCGCCTCGATGCCCGCCCTGCGGCCGGCCTCGATACAGCCGAGCAGCCAGGCCATGTTCCTGCCGAGATTTCGCATCACCTGCAGCCCCTCCGCATCCTGCATGGCGTCCTCGGCCTTGCTGCCGTGCACCATGTTCCAATAGGTGGAGGAAACGACCGGCATCTGCGAGATGGTGAAGTACTTGTTCAGCACATCGAACGTCGCGGTGGTGCCGCCGCGGCGCGCGGAGCAAACCGCCGCCGCCGGCTTGTGCTGCGCGTAACAGCCGCCGGCGTAGAACAGCCGGTCGAGCAGGCTCAGTATCGTGCCGTTCGGGGAGGCATAGTACACCGGGGAGCCGACGATCAGGCCATCGGCCTGTCCCAGCTTTTCGATGCAGGTGTTGACGATATCGTCCTTGAACACGCAGCGGTGCGTCTTTGCGCAGCCACCGCAGCCGATGCAGCCACGCACCGGATTTGCCGCGCCATGGACGATCTCCGTCTCAACGCCCGCCGCTTCGAGCGCATCCGCTGCCTCGCGCAGGGCCGTATAGGTGCAGCCGTTTGCATGCGGGCTGCCGTTGATCAGCAAAACTTTCATTTCTCTTTCCCTTCCTTTCCAGCTTCTCCAGTTCAAGCCCTCCCGGTCAGCCGT
Source organism: bacterium (assembly GCA_029218485.1). Lineage (GTDB taxonomy): Bacteria > Bacillota > Clostridia > Christensenellales > CAG-138 > Aphodomorpha. The sequence goes on from JAQXRK010000228.1 coordinate 2,158, forward strand.
TTCCGGCATTTCCGACCGCCGTTTCCCCCGGCTCTTCCATCGCCGGCGCAAACGGCGTTTCCACCTCGAGAACAAAGTCCCTGTCCTGCACGTTGATATCGGTCTGGATCTCCGCGTAGACGGCATTTCTGCCGCTCTCCAGCCGCGTGCCGCCATCGGCCGTATGGATGGTGCCGATGCCGCAGACCCTGCCGTCCTCGCTGTAATAGACGATGTTGACCCGCCCCTCAAGTGCCTGCGGATAGGCGTTGACGCAGATGCCGTCGAGGAAGGTGCCGGTATTGTACTCATACACGCGCAGGTCGCCGAAGGAGAGATAGTACCGGTAATAGTGATCCTCCGTCTCAATGCGCTTGCCGAGCTGATCCACCGCGGCCGGTGCGGCGGTGATCTCCGCCGTAAACGGCTCCGGCAGCGGCGTCGGGGATGCGGATGGCGTCGGCGTGCCGACGATTTCCGGCTCCACCCGGACGCAGGCCGGCAGCAGCCCCGTCAGCAGAAACAAGACTGTCAGCAGCAGGGCGATCCCGGCCGGCCGCCTCATGCCCGTCCTCCCGTGTGCTCCCGGATCAGGCGCTTCTTGAGATCATACAGCTTGTCGGACAGGTCGACCTTGTAGATATGCGGCTGCATCAGCCGGCGGTACTCGTCCCACATCGTCGCCATATCGGCCTTGGCATACGCCTGAATCTCCATCACGGTCGGCGACTGATAGACCTGCCTGCCGCCGACAAACACGGGCACGAGCAGCTCGCGCGCCTCAAAATTCTCGAGCAGCATGCTCTTGTAGGTATGCTCCGGGTCAAAGATGCGCAGCGGCTTCGAGGTGTCGATCGTTTCCTCGTCGAGCGCAATCAGGTCGGCAATGGCCATGCCGTCCTTGCGGTCGTAAAGGCGGAACACCTTTTTATAGCCGGGGTTGGTCACCTTGGCGGGGTTGTCGGACAGCTTGATCTTCGGTACGAGCTGGCCCTTGACGACCTCGGCGGACATCTTGTACACGCCGCCAAGCGCCGGGTTGTCCTCGCTCGTAATCAGGCGCGTGCCGACGCCCCACGTATCGATCCGGCAGCCCTGAGCCTTCAGGTCGCGGATCACATTCTCATCGAGGTCGCTCGACGCGCAGATCTTCGCGTTCGGGAACCCGGCATCGTCGAGCATCTTGCGCGCGCACTTGCTCAGGTAGGCGAGATCGCCGCTGTCGAGCCGGATGCCGAGCGGTTCATAGCCCTTCTCCCGCAGCTCCCGGAACACCTGAATCGCGTTCGGTACGCCGCTGCGCAGCGTGTCATAGGTATCCACGAGCAGCAGGCAGGCGTGCGGGAACGTATCGGCATAGGCGCGGAATGCGCTGATCTCATCCGGGAAGCTCATCACCCAGCTGTGCGCGTGCGTGCCGCTCACGGCAATACCGAACATCTCGCCGGTGAGCACGTTGCTCGTGGATGCGCAGCCGCCGATGATCGCCGCGCGCGCGCCATAGATGCCGGCGTCCGCGCCCTGCGCCCGGCGCAGGCCGAACTCGAGCACCGCGCCATCCTCCGCGGCGTAGCAAACACGGCTGGCCTGGGTTGCAATGAGCGTTTGGTGGTTGACAAAGGTGAGCAGCGCCGTCTCGATGAGCTGCGCCTGCATGATCGGCGCCTTGACGCGCACGAGCGGCTCATACGGGAACACCACCGTGCCCTCCGGCATGGCGTAGATCTCGCCGGTAAAGCGCAGCGTTCTGAGATAATCCAAAAACGGCTCATCAAACAGGTGCAGGGAGCGCAGATACGCAATATCGTTCTCATCAAAGTGCAGATTGTTGATATATTCGATCACGCTCTGCAAACCGGCGGCAATCGCATAGGTGATGTTGCTGCGCGGCCGGAAAAACACGTCGAACACGCCCTCGTTGTCCGCCATGTCGTGTTTGAAGTAGCCGTACATCATGGTGAGCTGATACAGATCGGTCAGCATTGTCAGGTTTCGCATAACAGGCCTCCACTATCGTTTGTCCCATTATACTCCAACCGGGCAAAAGAATAAAGCGATCAATTTGGCCGAATATATGAACTCTTTTTGAAATGCTCCTGAAATGACCGCGGAGGAAGCGCTCAGTCCTCCGCGGCAGTCGTCTTTGCCGCATACAGATCGGTCGAAACATAGACGCGCGCAGAGATCGACCGATAGGTATCCTCATACGCCAGCTCCCGGCGCAGCAGCGTTCCGTCCGCGGCATGGTACTCCTTGTAGGTGCGCGCCGTGCGCCCCTCGCGGCCCTCGCGCTCCACGACCCGCGTTCCATACGGCAGGCTCTCATCGAGCAGCAGCTCATCGGGCAGCGCCGGCAGCGTTCCCGTTCGCTCGGAGGATACCGTGATGTACTGCCCGTCCGGCAAAACCGGCGTTCCGTAGAGCGCAACGGTCACGGTCTGCCCTTCGCCGTCCACGGAGGCCGAAAGCGTAAGCGGCGCGCCGGTAGAATTCACAAAGCAGAAGTTCTTGCCGCCCGTGCTGATCGTCGCGTCCCGGCCGATATCCACATAGCTCATCGGCCAGCTGTGCGGGTGCCGCTCCGTGATCGGCAGATCGGCCATCATGACCGCATTGAACAGCGTTGAGGACACTTGGCACACCCCACCGCCATATTCCTGCACATACTGCCCGCCGCGGATACCGGCCGCCATCCGCCAGCCGTTCTCCTCGTTCCGGTCGCCGAGCACGGCGTTGCAGTCAAACGCCGCATCCGGCGCTAGGATCACGCCGTCGATTGCGGCGGCCGCCTTCCTGATATTGAACACGCGGTCGGCCGCATTTTGCGG
>JAQXRK010000229.1 GCA_029218485.1 bacterium
ACCGTTTCCGACCTGCTTGAGACCGGCTCGGTCACCACGCCGGAGCAGCGCCAGACCGCGTTCCACGACATGATGCAGGTCGCGCTGACCATCGCGTAAGGCGCGGAACGAAAGCGCGGAAAAAAGCGCGCGAAGGATACACAAGCAAGCAGCGCCGGACCACAAGCGGTCCGGCGCGGGTCGTTTGCGGTGCGGGTGCGGCGGATCATGTGGGGGTGCATCGGCTCTCCGACCCGGAGCGCTTCCACGCCGTGTCTTGGTACGGTGCTGCGCCTTGGCACAGCGCTGCGCTCAGGCACGGTTTGCGCGTGTTGCGGGCGGCGCCGCGCTACGAAAAGAACACCGAGCAGACGATGACCGAGGCGATCACGCCCGCGGCCATGGCCGCCAGCGAGACCGGAATGGCGAAGCGCGTTTTTTTGACGCCGACGGCTCCGAAATAGAGCGCCACCTCGTAGAAGATCGTCTCTGAGCTGCCCATGAGCACGCTCGCGGTATAGCCGACCATGGAGTCCGCGCCGTATTGGTTGAAGATGTCCGCGAGCGAGGCCATCGCCGCGCTGCCGGAAAACGGGCGCAGCAGCAGCAGCGGCAGGAGCGCCGCGTCCAGACCGACGCGGCTGCTGACGGGCGAGAGCAGCGACACAAGCCGGTCGATCAGGCCGCTGTCGCGCAGCGTGCGGATGGCGATGAGCATGCCGGCCAGATAGGGCAGGATTTTGAGCAGCACCGGCAGGCCCTCGGCCGCGCCCTCCACGAACGCCTCGTACACATCCACGCGCTTGCAGAGCGCATACGCGACGAGCGCCACGAACAACAGCGGCAGGATCGCCGCGCTGACGCTCATGCGCGCGCGCCCGCGGTGCGGCGAGTGCGCCCGGCGGCTTCCCTCCGCATGGAGAACCGGCAGAGGACGATGGCCACGGCCGTGCTGATGGCCGATGCGATCAGCGACGGCACCACAACCGCCGCGGGCGCGGCGCTGCCCGCCGCCTGCCGGAGCGCCAGCAGCCCGGTCGGGAGGAGCTGCAGCGCCGAGCCGTTGACCGCGATGAGTACGCACATCTCCACGGTGGCGATGCCGGGGTGTGGGTTGTAGCGCTCCAGCGCGCGCATGGCCTCCAGCCCGAACGGCGTGGCCGCATTGCCCATGCCGAGCATATTGGCCGCGAGGCACAGCGTGATCGGGCCGGACGCATCCCGCGCGTTCGGGAAGAGCCAGCGCGTAACCGGTGCGAGCCGCCGCGACATGGCCTCCATCAGCCCGGCGCGCCGCGCAATGCCGAGCATGCCCATGAACAGCAGGTAAGCGCCGGCCAGCTCGAGGCACAGCGTGACCGCCTCCCCGGCGCCGGCGAGCATCGAGGCGGTGACCGCATCGCCGCCCGCGCGCACGAGCAGCGTGAGCACGCCGCTCACGAGCATGACGGAAAAGATATACGACATATACGGTATCCCCCTTCGTATCCGCACAAATGAATGAACCATCCGGCTGCCGATCCATACCGGCGCCGCTCTATTCTATGCGGCGGCGGCGGTCTTCTTGCGTGCATACCGGTTGACAGCCACGGCGAAAAGCGGTATTCTAAAGAAAAATCGTTATACACGGAGAGGAAGAACGAATATGAAAAAGCGTTTATTCAGCGCGCTGTCCGCGCTGCTTGCCGCCCTGATGCTCCTTGGCGTCATGGCGTGCGCGCCCAACGTGAAACCGTCCGCGACCGAGGCTCCCACAGCAGAACCGCAGGCGGCTGCGGAACCGACCGCACAGCCGGAACCGACCGCACAGCCGGCGGCCGCCGTCACCGTGACGGATCAGGCCGGCCGCGAGGTGACGATCGAGGGCGAGCCGCAGCGCATCGTAAGCGGCTATTATATCTCGAGCTCGGCCTGCATTGCGCTCGGCCTGACCGACCGGCTGGTCGGCATCGAGGCAAAGGCGAAGTCCCGCCCGATCTATGCCATGGCCGCGCCCGCGCTCATCGAGCTGCCCAATGTCGGCACCGCGAAGGAATTCGATCTCGAGGGCTGCATCGCGCTCGAGCCGGATCTGGTCATCCTGCCGAAGAAGCTCAAGGACGCCGCAGAAACGCTCGGCGGCCTCGGCATTCCGGTGCTGCTTGTGAACCCGGAAAGCCATGCGCAGCTCGTGGAGATGCTGAGCCTCATCGCCGCCGCAACCGGAACACAGGCGCGTGCGGAGGCGCTCGTCGCCTATTATGATGCGGCGCTCGCCGACGCGGCAAAGCTGACCGAGGGGCTGGACAAGCCGGTGGTGTATATGGCGGGCAATTCGTCGTATCTCTCCACCGCGCCGAAGGATATGTATCAGGCGTCGCTGATCGAAGCGGCCGGCGGCATGAACGCGGCCGCCGGTATCGAGGGCGACAGTTGGACGGAGGTCTCCTATGAGCAGCTCCTCGCCATGCAGCCGGATGTGATCGTCATTCCGGCTGAGGCGAGCTATACGAAGGACGAGCTGCTTGCCGATGCGCAGCTTTCTCAGCTGCCCGCCGTTCAGAACGGCGCGGTCTACACGATGCCGACCGGCTTTGAGGCGTGGGATTCGCCCGTGCCGTCCGGCATTCTCGGCACCGGCTGGCTGCTTTCCGTACTGCACGAGGATGTTGCGCCGTTTGACGCGTTCCAAGCGGAGGTGCAGGAATTTTACCGTGAATTCTATGGTGCAGAGGTTGACGCGGCGCTGGTAACGAAGTAAACTCTCCGTGTATGGAAGCCGCGGAAAGAAAACGAACGGAGATCGCTCTGACAGCGGCCCTCATCCTGATGGGGGCCGCGCTTTTGCTGTCCGTCTGCGTGGGCAAATATCCGATCTCCGTGCGGGAGATCATCGATCTGCTGGCCGGCCGCGAGGTGAAGGCGCTCACGCGCGACGTGTTCTTTACCCTGCGCCTGCCGCGCACGCTCATGGCGCTGCTTGCGGGGTTGGCGCTCGGCATGGCTGGCAGCGTCTACCAGACGATCTTCAAAAACCCGCTCGCCGCGCCGGATATTATCGGCATGGCCAGCGGCGCGAATCTGGGCGCGGCCTGCGCGATCGTGCTGGCGGGCAGCGCGGCCATGACGGTGGCGCTCGGCGCGTTTGGCGGCGGTATTCTTGCGGTTCTGTTTGTGATGCTGCTCGTGCGGGTGACCAACAGCCGCAGCACCGCGACGTACGTGCTCGCCGGCATCGTCATCAGCGCGGTCGCACAGGCGCTGATCATGACGCTCAAGTTTTTTGCCGATCCGGAAAAGGAGCTGGCTGCCATCGAATTCTGGTCGATGGGGAGCTTCGGCGGCGTTACGCTCGATAAGTTTTTGACCGTGCTGCCCGTGGTGCTTTTCGCCATGGCTGGGCTGTGCCTGCTCCGGCGGCAGGTTGCGCTGCTCGCGCTGGACGAGGATGAGAGCCGGATGCTCGGCCTGCGCATCGTTCCCGTGCGCGCGGCGGTGCTGGCGCTCTCAACGCTCATGGTGGCGGCGGTGATTTCGGTCACGGGTCTGATCACGTTCGTTGGGCTGATCGCGCCGCACATCGCGCGGCTGATCCTCCGGCGAAACAACTTTACGGCCACGGTGCTCGCCGCAATCATCGGCGGCACGGTGCTACTGTACGCCGACTGTCTGGCGCGCGTGCTCTACAGCGCGGAGCTGCCGATCAGCATTCTGACCACGCTCGTGGGCGTGCCGTTTCTGGTCTATTTCATGTGCAACAGAAAGCGGGGGCGGATATGAGCGGATGCAGACGGCAGAACCGGGCCGAAACGGGATGGCAGCAGATTGCCGGTGCGGAGCGGGAACAACAGAAAACAGAAAGCGCCGGCGCGGAGCCGCTGCTTCGGGTCGAGGGCGCGGCGGTGGCCTACGGCAGCCGGCAGGTGATTCGCGATGCGTCGTTCTGCCTGCACGCGGGCGAGTTTTGCGCGCTGCTGGGGCTGAACGGCTCGGGCAAGACGACGCTGCTGCGCGCCATCGCCGGCCTCAAGCGCCTCGGCGCGGGGCGCGTACGCGTGAACGGGACGGATGTGACGAGCCTCAACGAGTACCGCCGCGCGCGCTATCTCTCCTATATCCCACAGCGCCACAGCACGATCTACAACACCTCCGTGCTGGATGTGGCGCTCATGGGCTTTAACGCGCATCTGCCGCTGCTCTCGCAGCCGACGCAGCGCATGCGCGAGCAGGCGGTCGATACGCTGGAGCGGCTGGGACTGCCGGACCGGTCGGGGGAGGATTTTCTCACGCTCAGCGAGGGGCAAAAGCAGCTCGTCATTCTCGCGCGGGCGATTTTGCAGGATGCGCCGGTCATGCTCATGGATGAGCCGGACAGCGCGCTCGACTTTGTGAATCGCCATCAGGTGCTCATGCGTGTGCGCGAGCAGCTCATCGGCGCACGGTGTGCGGGGCTCATAACGTTGCACGACCCGAATTTTGCGCTCGCCTATTGCGACCGCATTCTGTTGTTGCAGGACGGCGTGATTGCGGATGAGATCCGGCTTGACACCGCCTCGCCCGAGCAGATCCGCGCGTCGCTCTCCCGTATCTACGGTCCGGTGGACGTGCTGCCCTGCCCACAGGGCTTTGTGATGGTGCGCGCATAGCGGATTTGCCGCGCACGGCGCGGTTTTTCGGCTTTTGGCGCGGCGGCCGCCGGAAACTATGGCACTTTTATAAACTTTTTTCGGTTCGCGGGACAAGCCGTGAGCCGGTTTGTTATAATAAGCCAAGTTGGGGAATATCGCATTGTCAGGAGAGATGGTTTATGAAACGTTTGATCGCGCTGCTGCTGGCGCTTCTCACCGCGGTGATGCCGCTGCTGCTGTGCGGCTGCGCGGTGATCTCCTCGGGCAGCGACTATTGCCTCCGGTTTCTCAAGCTGATCGAGCAGGGCAACTATGAGCAGGCGTACGACATGCTCGACGAGAGCCTGAAAAAAGCGGACGATCCGGAGGTGACCGTCATCCCCGATCCGACACCCACGCCGGATCCGAACGCGACCGCAACGCCGGCAGCGAC
>JAQXRK010000230.1 GCA_029218485.1 bacterium
AGCCCATCGGGAGCAGGAGCGTCGGCTCCATCTCATGCACGATCGCGAGATACACCAGCACGCAGCCGACCACGATCATCAGCCCCTGCTGCCAGGTAAAGTTCAAAACATTGCCAAAAAGCTCCAAAAACTCCAGCAAAACGCAGTCTCCCCCTTCGTTCGCCGCACGCCCCTTCAGCCCGCAAAGCGGGCATGTGCGGCGCATGCCTTTGGGTCACAGCAGCGCTCCGGACAGCGCCTGCGGCGCCCGCTCCGGCACGGACAAATCCGTTTTTGCCGCTGTATCCCCACTTATACCATAAAATATCATTTTGCAATACCTGCGTCAAGCCCCGCCGCCGCCACCGCCGTACAGATTTCGTTCAGAAATGCCGCCGGCACAGCGCCGGCGGCATCGCAGGGTTTGATGAAACATATTTGGAAATGAATCGCATGCGCGGCACAGCGCGCTTTACCGTCTCCGCCATCCGCCCGGCGCGGCATGTCCGTGCGTTCCCCCGGCGGCGGTCAGCGCCGCATCCGCTTACGCCTCCATGCGCCGGATGATCGCATGGGCGTCGGCGTAGATCTTCTCCGGGTCGCAGCCGGTGAAGAACTCCCCGTTTTCATAGAGGATCCGGCCGGCCACCATGGTCATGCGCACGTTCTGCTTCGAGCCGCTGTAGACCACGTTTTTGAGAACATGGTTCTCCGGCTGCATGTTCGGCTGGTGCAGGTCGAGGAGCACGAGGTCGGCGAGCTTGCCGGGCGCAATATCGTCGGCGTCGGTGAGCCGCATCGCGTGCGCGCCGTTCACGCACGCCATCTTCAGCACCTCGAGCGCGTCGCACGCGGCGGCGTCCTCCTCCCGCACCTTCTGCAGCGCGGTCACGAGGAATATCTCGCGGAAAAAGTCCAGGCAGTTGTTGCTGGCCGGGCCGTCCGTCCCGATGGCGACCGGGATGCCGCGGCGCAGGAACTCGCTCACCGGCGCGATGCCGGAGGCCAGCTTCAGGTTGCTGGCCGGGCAGGTCACGGCGTACAGCCCGCGCCGGCTGCAGATTGCAAAGTCGTTCTCGCACAGGTGGACCATGTGGAAGCCGCCGCCGCCGTATGCAAACGCGCCGAGCGATTCCAGCTTTTCGATCGGGCTCATGCCGTAGCGCTGATAGCAGCCCTCGACCTCGCCCTTCGTCTCGGCCAGATGCGTGTAGAACGGCTCGTGCAGCGCCTGCGCCAGCTCGGTCATCTCCCTCAGCAGCGGCTCGCTCGTGGTGTACTCGGCGTGGATGCCGATGCGGTAGCTGATGAGCGGGTGCAGCGCATTGAAGCAGCGGTATTCCCGCTCGGTCTCCCGCGCGCTGCCGCCATGGTCGTTCGTCGCGCCGACGAGCGCCATGCGGAACCCCGATTCGATGGCGGCGTTTACGGCCTCGTCCAGATGGAAATACATATCGAACATGGCCGTCTGCCCGCCCGACACGTATTCAAGGATCGCGAGCCGCACCAGCGTGTCGATATCCCTGCCGGTCAGCTGCCGCTCGAACGGGAACACCTGCTCGTTGAGCCACTCGGCCAGCGGCAGATCGTCCGCGTGCGAGCGCAGGAACGTCATGCCGGAGTGCGTGTGCGCGTTCTTGAAGCCCGGCAGCAGCAGGCCGCCCCGGCAATCGATCTCGCGGTCGAACGCGGGCGCGTCCTCCCGCGCGGCGCCGGCGTAAGTGATGCGGTCGTTCCCGGTCCATACCTCGCCGGACACGATGTGCGGTGTGCCGGCAAACTGTGTAATTTTTGCATTGAAAAGTCGAATATTCATGGTAACAGTATACCGAATCTGTTATCATAAAACAAGAAGGGAGTGATCCGTTTGGATGCAAAACTCACACAGCTTCGCGACATGCTCGGCCGCGCGGAGCGCATCGCGTTTCTTGGCGGCGCCGGGCTGTCGACGGAGAGCGGCATTATGGACTTCCGCAGCAGCAACGGCATGTATGCCGCGCTCCGCAGCTACGGCGAGCCGCCGGAGGTGCTGCTCAGCCACGATTACTTTCTGCGCCATACGGAAACCTTTTTCGATTACTACCGGAAGTTCCTGATCTGCCCGGACGCAGAGCCGAACGCCGCGCACCTCGCGCTCGCGCGGCTGGAGCAGCGGGGCAAGCTGACCGCCGTGATCACGCAGAATATCGACGGTCTGCACCAGCGGGCCGGCAGCAAGACCGTTCTGGAGCTGCACGGCAGCGTCTACCGCAACCACTGCATGCGCTGCGGCAAGGCCTATCCGATCGAGACGATTGCCGCTGCCGCCGGCGTGCCGCGCTGCGATTGCGGCGGCGTCATCAAACCGGATGTGGTGCTCTACGGCGAGGGGCTCGACCCAAAGACGCTCTCCGCCGCCATCGCGCACATCTCGGCCGCGGATATGCTGCTCATCGGCGGCACACAGCTGTCGGTCTACCCGGCTGCCGGATTGGTGGACTATTTCAACGGCCGCGATATCGCGGTCATCAACCTCAGCGAAACGGCGCGGGAGACCGGCGCGGTGCTCACCATCCGCCAACCCATCGGCGAGGTGCTCGCCGCGGTCGTTCCGTAAACAGGGCGGCGCAGCGAAAGCGCAGAGCGCATGTCGCTTGCAAGAAACAGCGCCCCGGTCGCGCACGCCGCCGCTGCTTCCAAGCAACAGCGCTCCCGAGCCGCGCACGCCGCCGCTGCTTCCAAGCAACCGCGCCCCCAAGCCGCACGCAACTGCCACTTCCAAACAGCAGCATCCCGGCCGCGCACATCGCCGCTGCTTCCAAGCAACAGCGCTCCCGAGCCGTGCGCGCGATCCCGTCGGCAACCCATGCGCCGGCCGGGCGAAGCGCCCGGGGGAGCGCAAACCGCAGGCCAAAAAGCCGCACAAAAACCCGTGCAGGATGCAGATAGAAATCCGTCATCCATGGCAATCTTTCCGCCCGTTTCCCCGTATAAAACGCAGGATTTATCCCTTCATCCTGCGGGACAAATCCGCCGCACCACGCCTCTAAGACCGGAAAATTCCGCAAAAATGCTGGATTTTCCGGTTTTTTTGTACAAATCCATCAAAATTGCTTGACGAGCCGGTTTTTGCCTGTTATAATCTGCTAATCCGATAACAATTCTTTTCTTTTCGTTTTTTCCGATTATTCGCGGGCCGCCCTTTCAGCGGCCTCACCAACGCACCAAAATCATCCTTTGGGGGAGGAATGTATTGATGGATCTTTGGCTGTTGGCTGCACCGCTCATGGCGGGCTGTGCGCTCCTGTTCGCGCTGTTCATCGCGCGCAGCATCC
>JAQXRK010000231.1 GCA_029218485.1 bacterium
CGGATCGATGCAGATCCATCGAACGATACCCTGTATTTAGAGATGGGCATGGAACTGATCAGGCAGGACAAGCCGGATGAGGCGCGTGCTGTTCTGTGCAAGGGTATGTATTACAACCCTTTCAACGGGCATCTGCATCACAGACGCGGCAGAAAGTATGTATCGGTCGGCCGTTATGTGGAGGGCCTTGCCGATATCATTATGGCGTCCCGTCTGGATCATGAGAACCATGAGCACTGGTATTATCAGGGCGTCGCGGCTGCTCTGGGCGGATTCTACGAGATTGCCGTGGATGCGCTGCTCCGTGCAAACGAGCTGATGCAGCGTCAGGGCGTGGAAGAATGGGTTGCCTGCATTGAGTGGCTGTGGTATGCCTACACCCGCATGGGCGAGATGGAGAAGGCTGCCGAGATCGTATCCACCGTGACGTGGGACACCCCCTGCATTCCGCGGAGCCTCTCCTACAAGCGCGAGGTCCTGCTCTACAACGGCACGATCAAGCCCGAGGAATTCCTGGATCGCGAAGATATTAAAACGCGCGACCGTCCCGAGCTGTACCTGATCGGTGAGCTCTACGCCCTTGGCAACTATTACTGCATGAACGGCGAAAAGGAAAAGGGCATTCCGTACCTGCTGGAGTGCAGGGAAGTGCCGACCTGGCACAGCTGCTTTGCTTATCAGCTGTGCTGCAACGACCTCGCCGCGATGGGCCTGTAAGGTGCGGGATCGGCTTGGTTCTGCAATGTGATAACGGAACGACAATGGAGACAGAGGCATGGCAAAAGAGAAGTATAATCTGCAGGAAATCGAAGCGCAGCTGGAAAAGGAGCCGACCAACCCCGACCTTTGGCTGAAGAAGGGCATGGCGCTTGCGGACGAGAAGAGATACGACGAATGCATCATTGCATTCTCCACCGGCCTGATCTACGACCCCTTCCATAAGGATTTGAGACTGCAGCGCGGGCGCAAGTATACGACGCTCGACGATTACCGCACGGCAACGGCCGAGCTTACGCTTGCGACCCGGCTTGCCCCGGAGAACTGGGACACCTGGTATTATCAGGGCGTTGCGCTCTATCTGGACGGGCGCTATGAGCAGTGCATCAAGGCAGAAAAGCGAGCCATTCAGCTGACGCTTGAAGACGGCAAAGGTCATCTGCCCTCGGCGGTCTGCTGGGTATGGCAGGCCAATATGAAGCTCGGCAAGCCTGAAGAGGCTGCAGCGATTTTGGAGCTCGTCGATGAGAACACCCCCTATGGCAACAACATCGACTATCTGGAGCGTATGCTGCTGCACAAGGGGCTCCGCGATCCGGAGATCTTCTTGGATCTGTCCCGCCTTGGCGAGCTGGACCGCCCCGAACTGTACTACATGACGATGTGCTTCGGCATGTACAACTACCTGTACTATCGCGGCGAAGAGGACAAAGCGGTTGCAATTCTGAAAGAGATTGCGGCCATGGATCACCACCATGAGACCTTTGTCTACAAACAGACCCGTCAGGAGCTTGCAGCAAGAGGCCTCTGAGCCACCCTTTTGGTTATCGTGTGAACTGCGGATAAAATGCGGGAGCCATTGCCTGCGGAACACTTGATAAGACATATATTTTGGAACATGGAGGAAAAGCAAATGAAGAAACTTCTTACGTTCGTCATGGCAGCGATGATGCTGCTATCCGTCGTAGGTTGCGCTAAGCAACCCGAACCCGCCGCTCCGGCAGCAACCGAGTCCGGCAATGATATTACTGCAGAAGCTCCCGCTGACGCAGATGTCGAGTACAAGGATACTCTGGTTTATGTCACCGCTTCTGACCAGAACTATATGGACGGTCAGATGAACAACACCAACGAAGCGATCCTTCGCAGCGTTTATTCCAGCCTCGTCCGCAAGGATGCCGCCACCAATGAGCTGGTGGGCGACCTCGCAGAGGATTGGAAAGTTTCCGACGATGGACTGACCTGGACCTTCTACCTCCGCAAGGGCGTGAAGTTCCACAACGGCAAGGAGCTGACCGCAAAGGACGTCAAGGCTTCCTACGACCGTCTGCTGAACACGGAGGATCCCGTTCGCTATACTTCCACGATGTCCATCATCAAGGAGTGCCAGATCATCGATGATTACACCGTTACGCTGAGCACTGCGGAGCCCTCTGCGGCACTGCTGCCGAACCTGCTCCACCGCGCCAACACGATTCTGGATGCGGATTACATCGAGAAGTACGGCAAGGACCTCGGCCTCACGCTGGAGTCCGTCAACGGCACCGGCCCCTTCAAGCTCACGACCTGGAATATCGACGAGCTGATGGTTCTTGAAGCCAACGAAGATTATTATGGCGGCGTACCTGCTACCAAGTACATCAACATCGAGATCGTTCCCGAAGCGTCCTCCCGCGCAATCGCTCTTGAAACCGGCGCTGCCGATATCGCGGGCGGTCTGGCGATCGAAGATATCCTCCGTCTGAAGGAGACCGAGGGCTTCAAGGTCGATACGTTCATGGGCAACGGCACGCACCTCTACCAGTTCAACTGCGCGAACGAGTACATCGCCAACACGAAGGTCCGTCAGGCGATCATCTACGCTGTCGACATGGAGACCATCGTTGCAACGCTGTATGGCGCAAAGGGCGAGAGCGTCTGTGACGCGCCCCTCAATCCCAACATCTGGGGTTATTCCTCTCAGGGCGTTGCTCCCTATGATCCCGAGTATGCAAAGCAGCTGCTGAGCGAGGCGGGATATCCCGATGGCTTCGAAATGAGCATCATGGTTCTGCCCTCCTACGATAAGGCGACCGAATCTGCCGAGCTGATCGTTCAGTACCTCAAGGAGGTCGGCATCAACGCCACCATCGATATCGTGGAAAAGGCCGTCTTTAACGGTGCGTTCACCGCAACGAAGAAGGGCGAGAACTTCCCCTGGGGAATGTTCATCATGGGTCAGGGCCCCGGCACGCTGGATGCAGACGGTATGCGCCGCTACTACTCCATCGAGGGCGAGACCAACGCGAACAACTACGGTTGGTATGAGAACGAAGAGGTTGACAGACTGCTGAAGGAAGCGGCGGCAGAGCTGGACGAAGCAAAGCGTCTTGCGCTCTACGATCGCATTCAGGAGATTGTCTGGCTGGAGGATCCCGCGGCCATGTGGATGAACAACCGCAACAACTTCTACTGCTCCACCGACAAGGTTTCCGGCTTCCTGGCCGACGCCAGAAACGCACTTGATTTTACCCAGGTTCGTGTCATTGCCGATTAACCGAATCCGGGCGTCAGCCGATATTTCTGCTTGAACAAATGCAATGGAAGGCAGGCTGAATCATATTGATTCGGCCTGCCTTTTCAGCTTCATTGCTTCATTCTCTCATATGGAGGAGATTATGGGAAAGTATATCATAAAAAGACTTTTTCAGCTGGTGGTGACATTGCTCGTCATATCCGTCATCACTTTCCTTATGGTTCGCCTGATTCCGGGCGATCCGCTGACCACTCTATATGGCATTGAAGATAGTGATCCTGCATTCGTGGAAGCACAGAGGGAAAAACTCGGCCTCAACGATCCGCTTCCGGTGCAGTATTTTCGATATATAAAAGGAATTTTTCAGGGAGATCTGGGCGTGTCCCTGCGCACGCACAAACCGATCGCCGATGAATTGCTGAGCCGATATAAGTATACGGTTATTCTGGCAGTCGGCGGAACGGTGGTGTGCTCCATTCTGGGCATTTTCTGCGGCGTTGTTGCTGCGGCGAACCACAACAAGTTCTGGGACAGCGCCATCATGGTGATCTCCATGCTGGCGGTCTCTACGCCGACCTTCTTCCTGGCATTGCTTCTGCAAATCGTTTTTGCAGTGAATTGGAACATATTACCCTATGGCGGAACCAAGGGTTGGGAATGGGCTATCCTGCCCATTGCGGCGCTCGGTTTTCATGCGATCGGCAACATCGCAAGAACCACGCGCAGCTCCATGCTGGATGTGATCAACCAGGATTACATCCGCACTTCGCGCGCAAAGGGCATTGCAAAGTGGGCGATCATTACGCGGCACGCTTTGAAAAACGCCCTGATCCCGATCCTGACCGCAATCGGTTTGCGCTTTGGCGTTTTTATGGCGGGTTCCGCGCTTGTGGAAACCGTGTTTAACATCTCGGGTGTGGGCCGCTTTTTGATCGATGGCGTGAGCAACCGCGATTATCCCGTGGTGCAGAGTACGATTCTGGTGCTCGCTGCATCCTTTGTTATTATCAACACCCTGATCGACCTTCTCTATGCACTGGTTGATCCGCGCGTGAAATACGATTGAGGAGGGGTCAACCATGTTTGATGCTATCTTTTTCAAGCGGTTTTTCCGCCGCAAGGCAACGATCGTTGGATTGGCCATCCTGATCGTTTTCCTGCTTGCTGCGACCATCGGGCCCCTGCTGTGCCGGTATGACCCGTTGGAGAACGACGTTACGATGATCCATCAGCCGCCGAGTGCGGATCACTGGTTCGGCACGGATTATCTGGGCCGGGATATCTTCACCCGCATCATCTACGGTGCGCGCGTCTCGCTTTCCATCAGCGTGGTCGGCGTCTTCTGCGGCAGTGCGGTCGGCGTGCTGCTCGGCGTCTGTGCCGGATACTTTGGGAAATGGGTGGACAGCCTGATCTCCCGCATCCTCGATATTCTGCTGGCGTTCCCCGGACTGCTGCTGGCGATTATGATCGTTGCCATCATGGGAAAGGGCCTGTTCAATACGGCTTTTGCAATTGCGGTCATGTCGATACCATCGGTGGCGCGTATGGTGCGCGGCGTTGTGCTGAAGATCCGCAGCAGCGAGTATATCGGCGCCTGTAAGGTCATGGGCGCGTCGAACCGCTGGATCATCTTCACCCACATCATTCCGAATGCGGTTTCCCAGATTATCGTCAACATGACGCTGAGCCTCGGCACCTCGATTCTGACCGCGTCTTCCCTCTCGTTCCTCGGTCTCGGCGTTCAGCCGCCGGACCCCGAGTGGGGCGCGATGCTGAACAAGGCGCGCGAAGTTGTGCGCCAGTATCCGCTGGAAGCCATCATCCCCGGTATCGCCATCACGCTGGTCGTCCTAAGTTTCAGCCTTGTCGGTGACGGTCTTCGCGATGCGCTGGATCCGCAGTTGAAGAACAGATCGTAAAGGATCACTGGTGAAGCAATATGATGAATGAAAATACCAATCAGGGAAAAGTCCTTCTGGAGGTCAAGAACCTCAAGACCTATTTCTATACCGAGGAAGGCGTTACCAAAGCGGTCGACGGTCTCGACCTGCAGCTGCACGAGGGCGAAACGCTGGCAATCGTCGGCGAATCCGGATGCGGCAAGTCGGTCACTTCCCTCTCCATTCTGGGGCTGGTCACGACGCCGCCCGGAAAGATTGAGGCCGGTGAGATTCTGTTCGATGGCGAGGATCTCCTCAAAAAGAGCGAAAAACAGATGCGAAAGATCCGCGGCAACAAGATCTCCATGATCTTTCAGGAGCCGCTGACCTCGCTCAACCCGGTATTCACGGTTGGAAAGCAGATCATGGAAGCGCTGATCCTGCACCGCAGCCTTGACAAGAAGGCCGCGCGCGAAGAGGCCATCCGCTTGCTGAAGCTGGTAGGGCTGCCGAATCCGGAGAAGGCCGTGGATGATTATCCGCATCAGCTGTCCGGCGGTATGCGCCAGCGCGTCATGATCGCAATGGCCCTGTCCTGCCAGCCGAAGATCCTGATCGCGGACGAGCCGACGACGGCATTGGACGTGACGATTCAGGCGCAGATCCTGCGGCTGCTCGCCGAACTGCAGAAGAAGACCAACACGGCGATCATCCTGATCACGCATGATCTCGGTATCGTGGCGCAGGTTGCGCAGAACGTTGTGGTCATGTATGCAGGCGAAGCCGTGGAGTACGGCGATGTCCGCTCGATTTTCGCGCATCCGCTCCACCCCTATACCGAAGGTCTGCTCAAATCCATCCCCGTTCTCGGAGAAAGCCGGGAGCGCCTTTACAGCATCGAGGGCATGGTGCCGAGCCAGAAGAATTATCCCAAGGGATGCCGCTTTGCACCGCGCTGCGAGTATGCAACCGAAAAATGCCATGCCGAAAAGCCGGAACTGTTGACTGCCAAAGACGGACGCCCCGTCCGCTGCTGGAAGTATGAGGAGGGCCACGCAGATGAGTAAGGTACTGCTTGATGTCAAAGATCTGAAGGTTTACTATCCGACGCGCTATCGGCCGAAGGGCAAGTTCTTCTCGCAGAAGGTGTTTGTGAAGGCGGTCGATGGGATCAGCTTTCAGGTGCATGAGGGCGAGACGTTCGGCCTTGTCGGCGAGTCCGGCTGCGGGAAATCGACAACCGGTCATACGATCGTTCGCCTCCTGAAGCCCTCTGCGGGGAGCATTCACTACGAGGGCGAGGATCTCTTTGACCCGAAATATAAGAACAAGGATTGGTCCAAGAAAATCCAGATTATTTTTCAGGACCCGTATTCTTCGCTCGACCCGCGCTACACCGTAGGCAGATGTATCGGCGAACCGATGCGCGTCCACAGGCTTGGCTCTGCGGCGGAGCGCAAGGCGCGCGTCTACCAGCTGATGGAGGATGTTGGCCTCGCGCCCGAAAGCTACACCAAGTATCCCCATGAGTTTTCCGGCGGACAGCGCCAGAGAATCGGCGTTGCAAGAGCTTTGTCGCTGAACCCCTCGCTCGTGGTCTGCGACGAGCCGGTTTCCGCGCTGGATGTGTCCATTCAGGCGCAGATTCTGAACCTGATGCAGGATTTGCAGGAAAAATACAACCTCAGCTATGTGTTCATCTCCCACAACCTCAGCGTGGTGAATCACATTTGTGACCGCATTGCGGTCATGTATCTCGGACACATCGTGGAGCTTGCGAACAAGGACGACCTCTTCAAGAACCCGAGCCATCCCTATACGCAGGCGCTGCTGGATGTCATCCCGATTCCCGACCCGACGGTCCCGAGCCTGAAGAGCATTCTCGAGGGCGATGTTCCGAGCCAGATTCATTACCCGAGCGGATGCTGCTTCCACACGCGCTGCAAACACGCCTGCGCCAAATGCTGTGAGGTTTCGCCCGAACCGAAGGAAATCGAACCCGGACATTTTGTCAGCTGCCATCTGTTTGATTGAGGGAGGAACGTTATGAAACGCTTGCTTTTGGAGGATTTTTACGAGTATCAGTATCTGTCTGACGTCAGGTTGTCTCCCGATGGAAACAGGGGCGCATTTGTCGTCACGAAGGCGGATGTCCCGAACAACGGCTATCAATCCTGGATTTATCTGTACCAGGCGCAGGGCAACCGGATTACAAGGGTTACCGAGAGTGGGCAGGACAAAGCGCCCCGCTGGCTTTCGGCGACCGAATTGCTGTTCCAAAGCGCGGAGGATCGGGAGCTCAAGCGAAAGAAAGAGCTTGGCGAGGTATGGACGGCGTACCGGAAGCTGGATATTGCCAGCGGGGAGATCACGGACTATATGCGCATTCCCGCGCGCGTGTTCGGCATCTGGCCGCTGGAGGACGGCAGGTTTGTGCTCAAGTGCGAGTACAACGGCAATTATCCCGGTCTGCACAGCACGGATGAACAGGAACGCGCGCTGGCACTGGCGGAGCAGCAAGCCAACAAGGACTATATTGTGGCGGACGAGCTGCCGTTCCGCCACGATGGCGAGGGCTACTCCAACAACATCCGCAAACGCCTTGCGATCTTTGACAGGAATACGGGCACGCTGGAGTTTCTGAGCAGGGATCTCGCCGAGGTCGAGCACATCGATGTGTACGGCGGCAAGATCGTCTACACCGCGCACCAGATTGCAAAGGAACGCAGGATGCTGTATCCCACGGGCATCTTCCGCTACGACCTTGCAACGGGCGAAACCGAAGAGCTGATCGACGAGAACACCTACCGCATCCGCACGGTGGGCCACATCGGCGGGGAGATCGTGTTCTCCGGCTCG